>SYAK01000147.1 GCA_005788935.1 Pseudomonadota bacterium | reverse complement strand
GTCCCGCTGTCGGCGAGCTGAAAGGCCCCTGGCCGATCGCGATCAGCGCCGGTGTAGGCCCCGCGCACGACCCCGAAGAGCTCGGCGTCGACGAGCCCGTCCGGGAGGGCCGCGCAGTTGAGCGCGACGAAGGGCTTGCCCGACCGCGGACTGAAGTCGTGCAGCGCTCGCGCCGCCCGCTCCTTCCCCGTCCCGCTGTCGCCCCGCAGCCAGACAGCAGCCCCACTGTCAGCGGCCTGCGCAAGCTCGCCCCAAACCCGCAGTGACGCCGCATCGGCGCCGAGCATGCCCGCCCACGACAACCACGCGCCGACGACCCCGCCGTCCGCGGCGCGCAACGTGTGCCGCGTCCCGAAGAGCAGCGGCTCCCGCCCGAGATAGACGGCCTCGCCCGCCTCGGTCCGCACATGGCGCGCCCCGCCGTCCACCGACACCCGCAGCCCGTCACCGCGGCGCACGACCTCGACGGTCTGGGACGCGTGCACGCCATGGCCCGTCACATGAGCCTCGGGCGCCATCACGCGGCCATCACGCACCATCACCGGCGCCGTCTCGAGGTGCCCGCCAAGCCTGTTCCACTGCGCCATGTGTCCCCTCCGCGTCCGTCATCGTGTCCCGAGCGCGCATCGCGGCGCCCACACCTCCTCATGCCTTCGAGGCGTCCCAGCGCGCGGGCTCCGGGACGAAATATTTTTTCCATGGTCGAGCGCCCCCGCGGCGGATGACGCGACGCGTCACCGGACTGGCGCCGCCGCGCGCATCTCTGCTATCCAGAGCGCGGCACGCAGGCCGCACGCCCGGGAGAACCGCTTGTCCGACCCATCGACGCGACGCGCCGCGATCAACGTCGACATCGACGCCCTGCATCTCTACTACCGCATCCATGGCCTCGCGGCTGGCGGCGTCGAGGACGCGGTCTGGTCCTGCGGCGTGCCGCGCTTCGCCGAGCTCTTCGACGCGCTCGGGGTGCGCGCGACCTTCTTCGTCGTGGCCCGCGACCTCGAAGACAACCGCGCCGCCCGTGACATGGCGGAGTCGCTCGTCAAGGCCGGGCATGAGCTCGCGAGCCACTCCCTGACCCACCCCTACGACCTCGTGCGGCTCTCTGACGCCGCCCTCGCGGACGAGCTCGACGGCGCCGCCGCCATCCTCGGGCAGGTCCGCGGCCGCCCGATCGCGGGCTTCCGCGCCCCGGGCTACACGATGACCCCGCGCGTCTTCGAGGCGCTGGGGCGTCGGGGTTACACGTATGACAGCTCGCTCTTCCCGTGTCCGCCCTACTACCTCGCGAAGCTCGGGGTGCTCGCGCTGATGGCGCTGCGCGGGCGGCGCTCGGAGTCCATCGTCGGGCCGCCTGGGGTCATGTGGGCCGATCGCCTGCCGCATCGCCGTCCCGAAGGCCCGCTGGTGGAGTTTCCGGTGACAGTGTTGCCGGTGACACGCTTTCCCGTCATCGGCACGAGCCTCCTCGCGCTCGGCGAGCGCGGCTGGGACCTCATCCGCGGAGCGGTGCTCAAGTTGCCGTTTGTGAATCTCGAACTGCACGGTATCGACCTCTGTGATTTGACACAGGATCGCATCGACCCAGTGCTGCGCCGGCAACCTGACCTCACGGTGCGCCTCGCGCGCAAGCGGCCGCTCCTGACCCGCATCTTCCGCGAGCTGCGCGACAGCCACGGGATCGCCACCCTCGAGCAGCTCGCGACGGAGTTCGCGTGAAGCCCGCACGCGGCGCCGAGAAGACCCGCGGCGCGCGCACGCGCCTGCCCCGCGGCGCCGAACAGCGGGCCCGGCGTGACCGCGGCTACCTCGACCCGACGGCGTGGCGGACCAGCCTCCTCGCGAGTGAGCGCGGCACCCTCGTCAAGGACGCCCCGCTCCGGGTCGCCCTCTGCTATCCCCTGCCCTACCACGCCGCGATGAGCTCGCTCGGCTATCAGGTCATCTATCGCCTGATGAACGAACACGAGGGCCTCGCATGCGAGCGCGTGGTCCTCCCCGACGACGTCCGCGCGTGGCGCGAGCGCGGACACGAGCCGATCTCGCTCGAGACCGGGCGCCCGCTGCGGGAGTTCGACCTCGTCGCGATCTCGATGACGTGGGACCTCGACATCCTCGGCTTCTTCGACCTGCTCGACCTCGCGAAGATCCCGATCCGACGCGACGATCGCAACCGCTGGCACCCCGCGGTGCTCATCGGCGGGCCTCTCACCGCCTCGAACCCCCTGCCGCTCGCGGACTTCATCGATTTCGCGGTCATCGGCGACGGTGAGGTGGCCGTGCCACAGGTCCTGCACGCCCTGAGCGAGGCCGCCGACCGCGACGATCTGCTCGACCGCCTCGGGTCCGTGACAGGCGTCTGGATCCCCGAGACCCAGGGAGACCGCATCCCGCCGACCCAAAAGGTGACAGCCGGCCTGCCCGCCTACGGGCAGATCGTGACCCCGCTCGCCGAGCTCTCGACCATGTTCCTCGTCGAGGGCTCGCGCGGCTGCCCGCGCTTCTGCAAGTTCTGCCTCGTGCGTTCGCCCGAGAGCCCGATGCGGCAGAACGAGGTCGGGCGCGTGATGGCCCGTATCCCCGACTGGGCCCCACGCGTCGGCTTCGTCGGCGCGGCCATCAGCGAGTGGGAGGGCATCCGCGACGCGATGCGCGCGGTCATCGACTCGGGGCGCGAGCTCGGGATCTCGTCGCTGCGGGCCGACCGGATGGACGCGGAGTTCGTCGAGCTGCTCTTCCGCGGCGGCGCCCGCACGATGACGATCGCGTCCGACGCGCCGAGCCAGCGCCAGCGCAACAAGCTCGCGAAGGGCATCCGCACCGAGCACCTGCGACACGCCGCCGAGCTCGCGCGCGCCGCGGGCATGCTGAAGCTCAAGCTCTACGTCATCGTCGGGCTGCCGACCGAGACAAACGAGGACCTCGACGAGCTCATCGACTTCGCGCGCGAGCTGTCGTCGCTCTTGCCGACGTCGCTTGGCGTCTCGCCGCTCGTCCCGAAGCTCCACACGCCGCTTGGCGACGCGCCCTTTGCCGGCATGGCGCGCATTGACGCGACGCTTGACCGACTGCGCCGCGGGCTCGACGGGACCGCCGAGATCCGCTCGACGTCCGCCCGCTGGGCCTGGGTCGAGTACCGCATGAGCCAGGGCGACGCGACCGCGGGACACGCCGCGCTGAAGGCCTGGCGCGACGGCGGAGACTTCCGCGCCTGGGAGCGGGCCTTCGCCGAGCTCCCCGAGCGCCCAGCCCTCGAGGCGGCCACCCGCCACGGGCTCTTCCTGCCCGCGGGCATGAAATGACAAAGGCGGGGTGCGGCCTGCGCCATCACCCCGCCTGAGGTCTTCCTGAGGTCTGGCCGACGCGCGCTCAGTCGTCGTCGCCGTCGTCCTCGCCGTCCTCGCCCTCGGGGATCTCGGGCAGCGTGTTGATCGCGGCGTAAAGCGCGTCGATCGCCTTCGCGATGGCCTGCAGCGTCTCGTTCGGCGACTTGCGGAGGTCATCCTCGTCAAACTCGGCGTCCCCTTCCGCGTTGAGCGGCAGGAGCCCACGGACGACACCGACGACATAGGCGGCCTGCGCCACCTCCTCGAGGACATCCTCAAGGATTGCGCGGGCTTCGTAGAGGGACTCCTCGAGGGTCTCGGGGTCGTCGGTCTTGCTCAGGCGGAGCTCGTTGATTTCATCAGTCATGACGGCGATTCCTGTCCTGCGGGGCGCTTCGGGACGGGCTCCTCGGAGGGACCCTCCCGCGTTCCTCGATGAGGCGGCATGTCCACCTCGCCGGGCGGCCGCGACCCTGCCACAAGCCCGCCGAAGTTGGCAGGGGATTCACGCGATCGCGGTCACTGCAGCCTCGCTGGCTCGACATGGACGGTCACCGCAGCTCCCGGGAGGGCGAGCGCGATCGCGCCCTCCATCGCGTCCGCGAGCGCGTGGGCCCGCACCACCGTCCAGTCGGGCGGCACTTCGACCGTCAGCGTGACGAAGCTCTGAGCACCCGCGCGCCGCGTCTGTCGCGCCGTGATCGCGACGGTGGGATCGGCGGCAAAGGGAGCGAGTGCGCTATCAATTGCGCAAAGTGCAACCTCGGACAACGCGGCGTCCGTGAGCCCGTCGAAGGCCTCCCGGACGAGGCGCCACCCCTCGCGCGCGATGTGGGCCGCGAGCAGGAGCGCTAGCACCGGATCGAGCCATGGCGCGTCGAAGAACGCCACGAGCCCGAGCCCGACGATGAGCCCCGCGGTCGTCCAGACGTCCGTCATCAGGTGGCGCGCGTCGGCCCGCAGCGCGACCGCGTCGTGGTGACGCGCGGCCTGAAAGAGGATCCACGCGACGAGCCCGTTGACCACGCTCGCGAGGACCGAGAGCAGAAGCCCGCCGCCGAGGGCCATGAGCGGACGGGGATCGAAGAGGCGGTCGACCGCGGCGACCGCGATCGCGACGGCCGCCGCGAAGATCAGCAACCCCTCGAAACCCGACGAGATGTACTCGGCTCGTCCGTGACCGAACGGGTGCCCGGCGTCCGCTGGCGCGCGGGCGAAGATGAGGAGGCGCATCGCCACGAGCGCTCCCGCGAGGTTCACGAAGGACTCGAGTGCGTCCGACAGCAGCCCGACCGACCCGCTGAGCCCCCAGGCCGCCAGCTTCAACGCGATCGTCACGAGCGCCGCCGCGACCGACAGTCGGATCACGCGCTCGGGCCGGCTCCAGGCTGGCGGCGGCTCGGGCAGCCTGGTCAGAGGGGCCTCAGGCGCCCTTCACAGGGCCGATCAGCGTCTTCAAGGTCGCGGTCGCGACAACCGTCCCCGACGGGTCGAGCAGCTCCACGGGCACCAGGTACTCCGCGCGCGCCGACGTCTCGGGGACCGGGCACGTGCAGACGCCGGTGATCGTCCCGCGGGCCTTCTTGTGGTAGTCGATGCTGATGCCGGCCACGATGAAGCGGGCGTCATCGGGCATGGAATACGCGAGCGCGATGTTGCCGGTCAGCTCCGCGAGGTTCACGAGCGCCACCGCATGGACCGAGCTCAGATGATTCCGCAAGGCGCGGCGGTCCTTCATGACGACCTTCGCGTGACCGCGCCCAAGCTCGACGACCTCAGCCCCGATGTTGCCGGTGTAGGGCGCGGCGAGGCCGATGACGGACGAAAAGAGGGACTTGCCGCCAGGCAGGCCCGACAGGCGCGCCCACGCGTCACGGACGAAGCGCCCGAGCTGGTCGGGCGACGGAAGCAGGGCGGCGGCGGCCTTCTGCGGGGCCTTCAGGAAGGCAAAAGGGCTCTGCGACATGGCGGGACCTCGGGCAGGAGAGGGGCTGGCTTCAGGCGCCGCCGCGGGCGAGAAAGCGGGCGTACTTGCCTTCGGCCGACGGCGCGAAGGCGACCCCGATGCGGTTGAGAAGCCCCTCGATCTCCTCGCGGGCGAGGTCGGGGGCGAAGGTCTCGCACTCAAGCTCGAGGTCTGACGAACCGTCAGGATAGGTCGTCGCGTCGAGTTCGAGGACGAAATAGCCGAACGACAACTTCTGCCGCGTCGTGACCGTCTGGCCGAGGCGCCCGAGCGGGCCAAACGCGAGCTCGCCGCGCAGCCAGTCGAAGAGCGGTCCTCGGGCCGGGATGACGGTGTGTGGCGCGAGGTCCTGCCAGTCGTCGAGGGTCATCACCTGCGAGCGCTCGACCGCCGTGAAGAGACCGCCTTCGGACGCGGCGCGGCGCTTGGCCGTGAGCGTCACCGGCGGCTTCCCACCAGCCCCGGGCGTACCGGGCGGAAACCAGATCTCGCGCGCCCGCAGCATGATGGTCGCCTGGCGCAGCGAGCGGTCGGCGTCATCGAGGTAGTGGTTCGTCTGGCGAAACCACACCTCGGGGGCCTCGCAGGCCGCGACGATCACCCCGAGCGCCCTCGGGTCCGCGATCGTGTACTTGAGCTCCACCTCAGTTTCGGTGATCAGCATGGGGATGGTCTCCAGGAGCCTCACGGCCTCAGGTGGGCTCCGCCGCGGGGTTGCCGTCGGTCTCCACCAGCGCGCGGGCCTGGTCGATCCACGGCCGGACACGCTCGACGGTCATCTTCATGTGGTCGGCGAGGCGGCCGACGTCCTCGTCATCGAGGACCGCCAGCCCCCGCCAGGAGTGGACCCCGAACTCGCGGAGACGCAGCTCGGTGACAGGCCCGACGCCCTTCAGGATCTTCAGGTCATCGCCATCGAGGAAGCTCGGGCGCGGCTGCTGGATCGTGGCTGAGCTGTCCGCGAAGGCGGGCAGGTCGACCCCGGCCTGCGGGACGTCCTCGGCGGCCTCGGTCGCCTCATCGTCCGCCGCGTCGGTCGTCGCGTCGATACGGCCGACGAGGGCGAGGACGTCGAGCGCGACGGTCGCCTCGTCGGATGGCGCAGGCGTGGCCTTCGGGGCAGACTCCGGGCTGTCGATACGGCTGACGAGGTCGCCGAGCGACACCGTCACGGTGGCCTCGTCCGGTGTGAGGGCGTCGACGGCCGCGGACGCGGACGCAGGCGGACGCGGTGGGGTGGCGCTCGCGCGCGCCGCCGTCGGGTCGATGCGAGACTGGCGGACGGTCGCGGGACGCTGGTTCTCGGCCCGCGCCGGGCTGCCCTCGGCGAGGGTGCTGGTGCGGCCCGCGGCCGGGCGCACGGAGATGCCAGGTGAGCTGTCCTCGCGGCCAGGTGCGATCGCCGCAAGGCGCTCTGCCGCGCCCTTCCCTCCCACCGCGCGCATCGTGCTGAGCGTCGGCGTGCGGGCCTTGGCGGGCTGCGGGCCCCCAACGACCTTGGTCGCGGGACTCGCGGGACGCCCGCGGCCGGTGAGCTCGCGGGTCAGGGAGTCGAGGGTGGCCTCCTGCTCGGCGAGCATCTGACGGCTCCGCTCGCGCTCGGCCTCGAGCTCGCCCACCTGCTGCTCGAGCCGGGTCTGGGCCGACAGCGCCTGGTCGAGCTCGGCCCGCAGCCCGGCGTCGGCCTCGTCGGGGGCCTCGGGGGCCGCACCGTGCGACGCGAGCGCCGCCTTGAGCTCGGCGATCTCGGCCCGAAGCTGGGCCACCTCGGCCTCGTGGAGGACATCGTCCTCTGGCGCGGGCGGCGGCATGGCAGGCTCGCTGGCCGCAGCCTCGAGACGCTTCACGTCCTCGCGGGCGGCTGCGACGGTCTGCTCGAGTCGGCTCGCGCGCTCGGCGGCCTCCCTGGCGCGCCCCTCGAGCTCACGCTGGCGGGCCTCGGCCTCGCGGTGGGCCTTCTTCGTCTCCTCGAGCTCGCGCGCGAGGCGACCATCGGACAGGGCGGCGCCCTGCGCGGGTGCACGGTGAAAGAGCGCCCAGCCGAGGCCGAGCCCGGCGAGGGCAGCGGCCGCGAGCAGCAGCAGGATCTCGGTCAGCAGATGGCCCATCACTTCACTCCGATCTTGATCTCGACGCGCTCGTTCAGCGCGCGCTCGGCGTCGTTGTTCCGATAGCGCGGGTGCAGGTAACCGAGCCCCTTCGGCTTGAACCGGGTGACATCGACCCCGAGGCGGCCGAGCGCCTGCAGGACGACCTCGGCTCGCTTCAGCGTGAGCGCGCGGATGCGGTCCGGGTTGCCGAGGTTGTGGTGAAAGCCCTCGATGACCCCGGAGGCGGTCGGGCAGCGGGCGAGGACCGCGGCGACGCGCTTGAGCGCCCCGAGCCCGTCGGTGCTGAGCTCGAGCCCGTCGGGTGTCGAAAATCCGATGCGGTCTGCGGGATTGGCTGACATCGTCCGGACAGCGTCGCGGCATGCGGCGATGTCGAGGGAGCCGCCGCCAGCCGGCATCGGGGTGGGCTTGGCCGACGGGATCGCGGCGGGTGGCGGACTCGCGGCGGGTGGCGGGCTGGCTTCGGACGCCTCGAGAGCCGCGAGGTTGAGCGCGGCCTCCTCGGCCACCTCTGGCGCGAGAGCTGTCGGCCCGACGTCGTCAGCGGCGGGCGCTGTGTCGGCGGAAGGGGCTGCGTCCGGGTCGGCGACGTCTCCTGGCTCGGGCGTCACCTCGGGCTCGGGCGTCACCTCGGGCTCGGCTGCGACGTCAGGCGCCGCGAGCGGGTCGTTACCTGACACCGTGTCAGCCGTTTCCACGAGGGCGGGCGCGGTCTCGACCGGCGTGGCGCTCAGACGGACCTCGATCCCGCCGACACCTGGCAGGGCCGCGAGGACCGCAACGACCTGCGAGGCCTCGACGCCGCCTGGCAGAGGACCTGACACCGTGAGCTCGCGCCCGTCGACGGCCACCTCGAGGCCCGGTCCGACCGCAGCGAGGGCGTCAGCCGCGCGCACCTGGAGGTCGCGCTCGAAGTTCGGGGCGACCCGCGCGACCCCGACCCAGGCGAGGAGGCCGAGGGCGGCGAGGCTGATGACTGCGATGGTGCTGCGCATGGCGGAACCCTGTTGGGGGTGGGTGGCCGCCGGGCACGCGCGCATCCTCGCGCCGGGGCGGGCGCCACCGAGTAGGCAACGGAAACGATGCTTTGTCCACCCCCCACGGCGTGGAGAGGCGTGGAGGGGCGAATCAATCGGGTCGCTCGAGGTGATCGCGCGCCACGGCACGGGCGAGGTCGGCGGCTGGTGAGGGCGGGTCGACGACGTCTCCCGTGAGGGCCACGAGCGCCTCGGACCCGGGGACGGACGGCTCGAGCCCGAGGCCAGCGAGCCGAAGCGCGAGCGCGAGCGCCACCGCGAGGCCGCTGACGCGGCGGGCAACGACGGGTGCGAGGCGCGCGAGGGAGGCCGCGGCGCACACGAGGAGTGGCGGCACGAGCAAGGGCAGGAGGTTCAGGCGCGCGCCAAAGAAGCCCCCGTCAAGGACACCGGCGAGGACCAGCCCCGCGAGCACCAGCGCGGGTGCGCGAAGGGACCCCGGAGCGACCACAAGCCCGTGGACAGCGAGCCCGACGAGCGGCAGCGGCAGCGCGGTCAGAAGCTGGAGGAGCGCCGTGAATCCCTGAGGCCCGCGACCCTCGGCCGGGTCGAAGTGTCCCCCGAGGATCTCGACCGGAGCTCCCGGAGCCAGCCCGGGCTCGAGCAGCCAGAGGCCGAGCCCGGCCCCAGTCCGCGACCAGAGCGTCGGCCAGAGCGCCACGAGGAGGCCGAGCGCCACGAGCGGGGCGAGGAGACGTCCCCAAGGCAGCGCCACGGGGAAAGCTGACGAAACGTTGGATAATGGACGCTCGGCGGGGAGCAGCCACGGCACGAGCAGCAGGACGGCGGCGAACGGGTGAGTCCCGAGGGCGAGAGCAAGCCCGACGGCGAGCGCGCCCGACCGCGCCGCGCCTGAGCTGCGCGTGACCGCCCCCGTGGGTGGCGACAGCCCCCAGAGGACGAGGGTGACTGCGCCGAAGGCGAGGGCACCGTACCCAAATCCTGTCAAGGCATCCTGAACGACAGGGGCGCAGGCGGCCAATCCCGTCAGGCCAGCCGCGTGGGAGAGCGGCAGGCGGGCGAGCAGGACCACCGCCGCAGCGACGACGGCGCAAGCCGCGAGGAGGCTCGCGCGCAGGCCGTTCGGCGTCGACTCGGGGACTGGCGCGAGCATGACCCCCGTGGCGACGAGAAGCCGCGGGGCGGGCGGGACGAGCGCCTCGCGCCGCGGTCCGGAGAGCCCCTCCATGACGACCCGCGGGTGTCCAGGAAAGGTCTGGAAGCCTTCGCGGAGCGCCCGCCCGATTGGCTGGGGCGGGGTCGCTGTCAGCGACTCCGCCAGGCGGACGCCGCCCTCGAGCGCATCGACCTCAGCTGCCACGAGGTGCCTCGGTGTACCGCCAGCGAGGGCCCAGGCGCCGAGGACGAGGGCGAGGACGAGCGCCACGGTCGTGGGACGGAAGGGTGCGGGCGTTCGGGTCATCGGATCCGTCATGGCCGTCCGGGCCGGCCCGCGAGGGCCATCGGGCTCGACGCCCGGGGTCACGGGTGGGCGAGTAATCAATAGAGTCCACTCATGCGGAAATAGATGCCATTCCTGAGGCCGGTGCGGAGGGCGTCCGGTTGGAAGCGCGCGTCATCTGCGCCGACGTTCCAGCCGACGCCGAGGCGCGCGTGCTCGGCGAGGCGCCAGGCGGCCTCGAGGAGACCGCCTGTCTGCGTCAGCTGGCCAGTGGCGAGCGTGGCGATGAGCCGCAGCTCGGCCGCGAGATCAACCCCCGCGACGACATGAAACGCGAGGCGTGTAAGCCACATCGCGGCATCGCTGGACATGGCGCCCTGATCAAGTTCGTCCGAGGTCCGCGTGCGGGACTGGCGCCACACGAGCTTCTCGGTGAGCTGAAGGCGCCAGGGCAGCTCGAAGCGCCCTCCGACCGAGATCAGGTCGCCCGTGGTGATGGTCGAGGGGCCGGTCAGGCCGAGGGACTCGGGCGCGCCCGGTGTCCAGGTGTCACCCTCTGCGGTCGTCGGACCCTCCGTCCGATGCGCGGTCCGGGTCCAGCGCAGGGTGAACATCACGTCGTCGTCCCCGACCGGGCGCCACGCGAGGCCGACGGTCGCGAGGAGGTCCTCCACGAGGACCGCCCGGGTCGCAAGGTCCTGCGTCAGGGCGTGATCGAGGAGGCCGAGCAGGGTCAGCCCGTCGGCGAGACGCAGATCCGCGTTGACGCGGCTCTGCGCCTGCAGCACCTCCGCCGCCGCCTCGCCCAGGCGATCGCGGTCCCAGCGCGCCTCGAAGAGTCCCTGGAGCTTCAGGCGATCCCAGCCAAGGACCTGAAGCCCGCCCGAGAAGACATCGCGCGCCCCGCGCCCCGTGGTCCCCGAGGCGAGCGCCGCCGAGCGCTCCCACGCGAGCAGCGCTCGAACACCCGCGCCAAGGTCGACCGCGCGCGACAGGCCGAGCACAGCGCGGTTCGTGCGACCTCCGACGCCGCCGTCAAGGCGGTATTCCCCGAAGGCCCGCGCGCCACCGAGGTCGGTCTCGAGTCCGACGACCGAGGCGCGGACGAGGCGGGCGTTGTCGACGCCACGCTCCACGCGCTCTTCGAGATACGCATGGCCACCACCCTCAACCGGCGTGATGACGCCAAGGCGGGCGGCGTGGTCCCCGTTCCAGCGCAGCGAGCCCAGGGCCCGGAGACGCGTCGTGGAGGTCAGCGCGAGCTCGGCCCCCGCCTCGGTCCGCACCCGCGCCGCCCCACCGCGGCCGACCGTCCGCGCGTCGCCGCCAGCAAGCGCCTCCTGGGCCGCGAGCAGCGTGAGCGAGGGCCAGATTCGCCAGCGCGCGCCGACCGAGAACGCGGCCACCCCCGGCGCGGACGCAGACGGCGAGTCCCCCGCCACCGCCGGGAGCAAGGGCGATCGCGCAGGGAGGTCGCTGATCACCTGATCGCCCTGGTCTCCGGCCGCCACCTCGCCAAACAGGGTCAGCGGGGCCGCGAGCGTATGTTCGTAGCGGCCGAGGAGACGGTGGCGCTCGAGCTGTCGCACCGCGGGTTCAGCCGCGACGCCGGGCTGCGACAGGAGGAAGCGGCCTCCGTCGTAACGCACGATGGCCCGTCCAGCGGCGACTGGCCGCCAGACCGCCTCGCCGCCCCACTTCTCGCTGCCCTCCTCGTTCGCGAGGCCCGCGACCCGGAAACCGGGCTGGAGCAGCTGCCAGTGCCCGCGAAGCTTGAGATCGAGGGCGTCGGGACTCTCGCCTGCGAGTTCACCGACGTCCGCCTCGGCGGCCGCGAAGAGCCCCCAGCCGCCACGCGTGGCCGCCGCAGTGCGCGCGATCGGCCCGTAGGCGAGGCCTCCGTCGGTCGAGCGGCGGGCGACCCCCTCCTGCGCGGTCGTCCCGGCGACCTCGACAGCAGCCCACGACCCAGCCCCGGCTCGAACCTTCGCGTGGCTCCCCCAGACGAGATAGTCGCCCCCGAGGCTGGCGGCGCCCCCCGGGCGGCCCTCGCGCGCGACACCCGCGCCGACTTCGAGCCAGTCGCCGAGCGGCTGTACGAGCTGCGCCCCCCAGGCCATGTCGCCCCCCGCACGCGGGGCGTCCGCCTCGTAACCGACGACGCTCCAGACCTCGTGCCCCTGCTGAATCGCTCGGCCAGCGAAGGGCTGAAAGGCGCCGATGGTGAAGAGGGCGTCGACCACCGACGGGACAGGACCCTCGGTCACGAGACGGCCGAGGGCGTAATCGATGCGGTAGTCGCGGTCGCGCGCGAGCCGCGCCCGACCGAGCTCCATGCCAGTCCCGAGCTCGCGGATCACGAGCTCGACGCGCTCGGAGCCGCGCGCGAGCGCCTTGTGGCTGAGGTAGTAGAGCGAGCCCCCCGTCGCGCGAAGCTCATCATGCCGCCGAACGAGCCCGCGGTTGTCCGTCGTCGCAAAGGCGCGAAGCCGCGGCCCGCGCTCCCCCTCGGAGGCCGCCCTGAGGTCGGCGTGAGCGCCATCGAAGGTGCGCTCGTAGCGGAAGAGGTGGACGCCGCGCATGTCGGTATGGAATGCCCCATAACCAACGCTTGAGCGGTCGACCTCGACCAGGACGTACAGGGGCCCGCGCGTGGGCGACACGAGCGTGTCGTCGGTGCCGTCTCCGAAGACGACGTAGTCGCGGGTCGGGTCGATCATCTGCTGGAAATAGGGCTCGAAGCGATCGCGGCGGGCGGTGTCTGCGTGGACCGCGTAGCGCAGCTCGCGCCCGAGTACGGCCCCCGCGATGCGCCCTCGGGCGAGCAGCGCGGCGCGCCCAGCGAGGAAGAGGCCGTCGTTGCGCCAGGTGTCGTAGTGGGGCAGCTCGGTCAGGTGGGCGTCGAGGCCGCCCGAGGCATCACCGAGGGCGAGCAGGAAGTGCTCGGTCGGACTGACCGCGAGCGGCCACGTGATGCGCGCGACGTGGCCACCCCGGTCATGGCTCTCGATGACGAGCGCCTTCAGCCCGGCCGGGAGGGGCACGAGCCCGGCGAACCCGCCGTCCTTGCGTACGGTCATGCGCTCATGACCAACGATAATGGTATTTTCGGGGTGGGTCCGACCCGACACGAAGAGGCGTGGGGCCGACATGACGCTGTCTCGCGGTGGAAGCACGATCTCGAACTCGCTCGCGGTCACGCGCGCGGGCAGAGACACAGACACAGCCGAGGGGCCGAGCGCCTCGACGAGGGCCGAACCGCCGAGACCTGCGAGCGGATCGAGCGCCGCGAGCGCCGCGAGATCGGGTGCGCTGTCCTCGGACGCGAGGGCTTCGGATGCGGTCAGGAGCAGGCTGCGTGAGGCACCGTCGGAGGCGATGAGCGTCAGCCCGGCGGTCGCGGCTGGCGCCACCACGCCCGCAAACGCGGCGCCAGTCCCGAGTGCGAGGGGGTCCCCGCCGAGCAGCGCCTGCGGCTCCGCCCGAGGGAGGTCGAGCGGTGGCAACGCCTCAGGAGGCTCCGGAGCCTGCCAGCTGAGGCGCAGTTCACGCGGCGACGCGGGGCCGAGCCGCGGCCCACCCACCACGGTCGCCCGGACGTGGAGGCGACCGGGCGGCAGCCCGTAGAGCAGGCCGAGCCGAGCCGTGAGCTCGCGGACCCACGGCAAGGCGCCCGCTTCGGAACCGCCGTCGACGACCAGCTCGACCAGGAGGTCCGACGTGGCGAAGGCCCGGACACGTTCGGCGAGGACCTCGAGGGAGCCGGACAGCGCACGCGACAGCGCTCCCGAAGCCTCGAAACGCGGTGCATCAAGCCGATAGCGGGCCACCTCTGTCTCGCCCGCGGCACGCCCGCGCCACCCGTGCCCAAGGACCCTCGGGGCGGCCACGAGGCGTTCGCGCGTGACCCGCATCGAGGCGGGCGCGAGCGAGGCCGACACCGGCAACTGGCGCGCGATCTCGGCCCGCACGAGGACGCGTGACCCACGCCCGAACACGTACGTCCCCTGCGCGTCGCGTCCGTCCCACACGAGCCGCTCCGGGAGCGCCCCAGCGCCGACAAAGACGCGTATCGGTGGACCCTCGGGGGTATCGCGTCGGTCCTGACGGTGAATCGCGACCTCCCAGCGCGCGACCCCGTCGTCGGGCGGCAGCCACGCCTCGCCCGCCGCGACCCGCAGCGCGAGCAGGACCGATGGCTCCTGGGCCGAGGGAGACCACGGGAGGTTCAGGGGCCTGTCCGCGGGCGGCGCAGGAGATCTCCCCTTGTGCGACGCCGGGGCGACGTCCACCACGAGGCGGGCAGGCGCCAGAGCGAGGCCCCCGACCTCGACCGTGAGGGCCTCCGCGTTGCCAGCAAGGACCGCGCCAAGTGCCGTCGGAGCTGCGATGCGGCCCGGGATGGGCCTCGGCGGCGGGACGAGGACCTCGGGGCGGACCGTCTCGAGGGCGCAGGTCACCGCGAAGGCGGCGTGGACGGTGAGGCCCGGCGTCACGTCGACGAGCGCGCGCGGCGAGCCGATGGGCACGGACGGCGGCGGCAGGGTGTTGACGTCGAGCTTCAGGACATGGGCCCCCGGCTTCAGGTCGCGCAGATGCCAGCGCCCGTCCGCGTCGGTGTCGACCGCACGGCCGGTGTCGGAGACGATGCGGACGCCGCCGAGCCCCATCTCGCCCGCATCGCGGAGGCCGTCACCGTCGGCGTCGCAGAAGACCGTCCCGAGCGCTAGCCCGAGGTCGAGCTCGGCGTCAGGGCGCACCCCGACGCGGGCCGAGACCACGTCCGAGCGGGGGACACCCTCGAGATCCTCGAGGCGCGCACTGACGACGGCGACACGACCGTCCGAGGCCGCGGTGACGCCGTCCGACGCGGCCCGCCCCGAGGCTGGCCCGGCCCTCAGGCTGAAGCGGAAGCGGACGACCTCGCCCGGGCCAAGCGTCACACCGCGCGCGACACCGCCCTGAGATGCGCGCAGCTGGATGGTCCCGCCTGGCGAGCGCCCGAAGACACCGACCATGGCGCCACCCGAAGACGGCATCACGCGGGCGCCCGCTTCCGCCACCGACACACCGGGCGGCAGCTCGAGCCCGAGGGCGAGCGGCCCTGACGCTTCGACGCCATCGGGCAGACTCGCGACCACCTCGAAGCTGCCGAGGAGGCCACGCGTCAGCTCGGTCGGCGCAACGCGGAAGGCGAGCTCGGGGCTTGCGGCGCGGGCCCCCGGGGCGCCGAACTGAAGCAGCATCATCGACACAGCGAACCCGACCAGGGCGCGTGGGCCGCCGAAACCGTGCGACCACCGCCCGTACCGGGTTCTCGGGGCGGCCGCGCTCACTGCGGATTGTAGACCTGGAGGTCGAGCTGCGTCTGGAGCGCCCCCGACTGGAGCGCGGCCCCACCCACGATCAGCCCGTGACCCGACGGGAGCCCCACGACCGCATGCCCGACGCGCTCGCCTGACAGAAGCGGAAGCTGACCAGCCCCGCGCGAGGTCGGACTCGATGCGACCCGGATGGTCCGCGAGGAGGTCTGCGCATCGACGAAGTCATACACCATCTCGAGGGTCCTGAGCGGACGCAGGCCTCCCCCAGGCTGCTCCTCGCCGACCCCACCCGCGACGAGGACGCGGTTGTCGGCGAGCACCGCGGCCTGAATCCCGCCCCGTGGGGTCCCGAGGACGAGGCCTCCCGCGTCGCTGCGAAAGGCGAGCAACCCGACATCGAAGGCGTCAATGCTGCCCGTGACGGCCTGGCGATCGACCCGGCTGAAGCCGCCCATGACGTAGAGCAGACCGTGGTCGGACACGAAGGCCGCGGCGTGCGCGGTCCGCGAGCTCGCCATCGCCTGTCCGACCGGGTACATGGCTCGACCCACCGGCTCGTACAGCATGGCGGTCGCGTGGACCTCCGTCGGGCTCTCGCCGCCCGACACCAGGACAGCCGTCTCGGTGCGGCCCGGGACGGTGAAGGCCGTCGCAGCGTGGTGGGCGCGCGGTTTTGCGTCGGGCAGCGGGAGGCGACCACGCGACCCGGTGGCGGGATCCCAGAGCTCCCAGGTCCCTTCGGCGTCTCCGCCGACGAAGAGGAGGAGGCGCGCGTCGGCGTCGATGACGGTGGCCGAATGCCCGGCCCGCGGTATCGATAGTGGGGGAAGGGCACCTGGCTGGCCCCCGTCGACGCCAGGCGGGTTGTAGAGCTCGACGTCTGCGACCGGCGCTCCGTTGCTGCCAAAACCACCGGCGATGATGGCCTGCCCGTACCCGATGGACGAGACGGTCGGAAGTGCGCGCGCGACCCGCAGGTCGCGACGGGCGGAGACGACCTGCGACGTGAGGTCGAGCCCCTCGACCGTCGGAAAGACCTGCGTGAACCCGGTCCCGCGCCACCATGGCGCGTTCGGGTCCGTCACGAAGCCGCCGCCAGCGATGATGACCTCGCGGCCCGTCACGCCGACACCAGCGCCCACCCGCCCGGTCTGGAGGCGCTGCGCCGCCCGCGTCTCGACCGAGGGCAGCTCGCTCACCGCGTTGACCTTCGAGAACATGACGTCGAGCGACGCCGTGCCGTCCTTCTCGACCTCGAACCATGGCGAACGTCCGCTCGCGACAAGGAACGACGGCGCCCCGTTGCCATCCGCCCATCCCTCCACGACCAGCTGGTAGCGAGCGCCCGGCGGGCCAAAGGGGATGGCCGGCAGCTCGGCCCGAGCCCCAGGGGCGTAGCGCGAGAAGCCAGCGATCGGTGTCGGGAGGCCGTCGCCCCGAACGAAGACCCGCATCCAGCCGACCGCAGCGAACGGGCTCTCACCGCCCGCGGGCGCGAAGAGCCGGGCCGCGACCCCGGCCGGATTCGGCTCACCCGCATCGCAGCCTGCGGTGAGGATGGTCGTGAGGGTGGCGAGCACGGCGAGCGGCTGCCAGAGGTGCGTGGGGCGGCGGTCGGGCGGGGTCATCATGTCGGCACGCTGCGAGCCCTTCGGTCGTGGGTCGTTCACCAGGTCACGGTCGCGCGCCAGGTGTTGGGCCCGTTGCCCTGCTGGGTCGCGAGGACGGCCGCGGTCGTCCCGCCTGCGAGTACCCCGAGGGTCAGCGTCCAGAACCACCACGAGGCGTAGAACGGCGTCGCACCCTCCGAGGCCTCCGCATCCGCGTCGAGATCGTAGGAGGCCTCACGGCGCGGCGACCGACGCGGCTTCACAGGCTCGACGGGCGGCGCAAACAACGAGGGTGGCGGCCCGTCGGCGACAGGGCGGGAACCGCCTCCGCCACCGTAGGTCCGGGACTCGGGCTCGGGAGCCTTGGCAGGCTCGGGGGTCACGCGCTCGGGCGCGCGCGGCTCGGCCACCTCGGAGACCTCGGCCACCTCGGGCGCAGCGCCGCCGAAGATCGGAGGGCGACCCGAGACCCGTTTGGCGGTCGGGAAGCTCAGCGCGGCGGCGACGGCCTGCTCCGCGAGATCGAGGACGGCGAGCTGGAGCCCGGAGAGGTCCTCGCTCACCTCGGTCTCGGCGACCTGCGCGAGCCCCTCGCCCGGGACCCACACGAGCGCCGCCATGACGAGCCCGCGACCGGAGCTGCGGGGACGGGCCCACGTCATGACGACGGCGCCCAGATCGTTGGCGCGGGTGAGTGGGACCGCGATCGCCTCGAAGGCGGACCCGAAGTCGGCCGCCCGCACGCGCGCACCAAGCCCCCCGTCGCCGCCGCTCGGCGTCCGCGCGGGGGCTGTCGCCCCGGGTGACTCCGCGACCGCAGCCGCTGCAGCCTCGGACTGCGGAGACGTCGTCAACGCGAGCGCCACCGTGACCTCCTCGTCCCCGAGGGTCACGATTTGCCCGCCCCCGGCGTGACCGTCCGCGGTGATCCGCACCACATGCTCACCCCGCGGCAGCCCGCTGAACGTCGCTGGGGCGCGGTCGACGAGGCGCCCGTCGACGGTGACCTCCGCGCCAGCGGGCTCGGCGATGACCGTCAGCGCGGCGTTGGCCGTGCCGACGCTCGCCTTGACCCGGTCGAAGGCGGCGCGGGCGTCATCACGTGCCGACAGCGGCAGCTCGAGGTCCGGCTCGAGGGCGAGGGCCCGCAGGAATTCCTCGTCCGCGTTGTCCGTGTAACCGGTCGCAAAGAAGGACAGAGCGCGCTCGATGACGGCCGCGCGATAGGGCGTGAAGTCGACGAGAAGCCCGATGTGGGACGCAAGACCCTGCAGGGCCTTGGTGTAGCCCTTGATCGCCGCCGCGTGGCGGTTCGCCTTCGCGTCCCCACGAGCCGTCTCGAGGGCCTTCATGGGCAGGTCGAGCGGCGAGCTGGCGGGGCGCGGGGTGACAGCGCGGGACGCTTGCGGCCTCACAGCGCGGCCGGACTTGGGCGGCTTTGCTGGCGCCTCGGGTGCGACGAGGGCCTCGGGCATGACCCAGGTCACCCGCTCGTCGAGCGGATAGATGGAGCCGACGAGATCGACAATCTTCGAGGCTGCGGTGCGCGGGACGGCGAGATCGACCTGGGCTGGGAGCAGCAGGACGCGTTTCGGGGGTGGACCCGCCGCGAAGGCCCGCGGCGCCTGGGCGAGCGGCGCCAACGCCACACAGAGCGCACACACGAGGGACGTCACGTGGGCTCCCCGCTGCGTACCGCGCTTCCGTTGCGTCTCGAATCCGTGCATCGTCCCGCCCCGCCGATCGACTCGAAGGCTGACCGCCGCAAACCTCGACCGAGGTCAGGCCGACGCGGCGCCACGCTGTCCCGAGAGTGCGCCGAGAGCCGTCCGGAAGTCAAACCCAAGCGAGCACCGATGTCCACCCCAGCCGAGCCACAGGCGCTGTCGCTTGCGCCGAGCGCTTACCCACCCCGACGCGCCGAGCTGGTCAAGGCGCTCGGGTTGCTGTTCGCTGGGACCTTCGGACTGCTCGCGCTGCAGCTCGCGTTCCCGGTGGTCGCCGGCCTGAGTCAGCTCGGGCTCGCCTTCCTGCTGCTCCAGGTGCCGTGGTGGACGCTACCGCGCGGTCTGGAACCGGTCGCTTGCGGCTGCACCTTCACGGTTGGCCCCACGCGGCATGGGCTCCGACTCGGGCTCGCGACCCTCGTCCTCATCGCGGGGCCGTTCCTGCTCGGTTTCCACGCGCTGCAGGTCGAGGTGCTTCACCGCCCGATGGACTGGAGCCTTCGGCACCTGCCGCGGTGGAACCTCGGGATCTGGAATGCGCCCGAGGACCTCGAGTACGCGCCGACCGAGGTCTGCGGCGCTGACCGCGCGCGCATCTGGACCCAGCCGCGCACGCTCTGGGTGATGGCACCCGCCCACACGGCCGTGACCGTCGTCGCCCCGCCACTGCCAGCCCGCATCGTCCGCTGCGGAGCTTCGCGGACCCCTGCCGTCGGTGCGACCGTTCAGGACCCCGGTTCGAACCCGGGTGCAGGCCCGGCGACGCGCACGCACCTGCTGCCCGCGGGGACCGGCCTCCAGCTGCTGCTCGGCGACCATGGGCATTTCACCCTCGAGCTGCGCGGCCCGGACGGGCGCCTGTTGCTCGCGTCCGCCATGGCGCTCGGGGCTCGGGGAGTGGAGCCGCCCGATGACGGCCGGGTCGAGGCGACGCGTGATCTGTGGTGGCTGCTGACCTTTGTCGTCATCCAGCTCGGGCTCGTCGCCCTGCCGGAGGAGCACTTCTTCCGAGGCTACCTGCAGGGTCGCCTCGATGCGCGCTGGGGGACGCCATGGCGGCTGCTCGGAACCCAGGTCGGCTGGGGTCTCCCGGCCTCGGCGCTCGCCTTTGCGCTGCTCCACCCGATCCTTATCCCGGGCGTCGATCGGTTGCTCGTCTTCTTCCCGGCCTTGCTCTTCGGATGGCTCCGCGCCCGAGAGGGACACCTCGGGGCCGCGGTCCTCGTCCATGCGGGCTGTAACCTGCTGCTCGCGGTCGCGGCGCGCATGGTCGGTCAGACAGGGGCCTGACGTTTCGTCAGGCTGGCCATGCTGGCGTTGCGCTGACATAGCGTCAGGTGTCGTCTCGCGCGATCCTGACGTTTCGTCAGGTCACGGCACCGCGCCGAGAAAGTCGAGCAACGCCGTGAGCAGCGCGCCAAGCCGGTCATCACCGGCCACGAGCTCGAGCGGGAAGGCGACGAGGGCCGCCCGCCCGGCCCGACCGACGGCCGCCCCCTTGCCGCCCGGGTACTCGAGGAGCCGGGTCGCGCCGCTGGCGTTGCCAAGAATGTCTGGAAACTCTTCTGGATACAGCGCGCCCGGCCCGTCGAAGCGCATCTCGCCGAGGCCCTCGAGCGGCCCGACTCCGCGAGCAGTCCCAGCCTCTGCGTCGTCCCCGACATAGGTCGCCCCGAGCGCCGCGAGGAAGGAGGGGCCGACACCGCGGGCCCCAAGCTCCCAGGCGACCTCGCTCCCTGACGCGAGGACGCGCCCGCCTCCGTTGAGGTAGGCCGTGAGGCGCGCCTGCTCGGCGGCCGAGAAGGCGTGGTCGGCCGTCGACTCGTCCCCGAGCAGCCAGACGACAGCGGAGTAGCCGTCGAGCGCGAGGTCACCCTCGACGACCGCCTCGTTGGTCGCCGCGTCCGCACCCCCGAGGGCTGCCGCCACGCGCGCGGCGCCGCCGTGGGACAACGCCGCCCACGACCCGTCGAGGACGCGATCGAACCCATCGACGACGAGGAGTCGGCGCCCGTCTGTGCGGCGCCCGACCCGATACGTGTCGCTCGGCAGGGCCCGGGACTCGGGCACATCGGCGAGTCGGGTGCGGATCCGGACGTGCAGCCCTCCGCCTGCCGTGGGCGACGGCAGGAGCACCGATCGCGCATCCGGCCCGACGGTGCGCGCGGTGAACTCCGCACCGTCCTCGGAGGTCTCGAGGACGAAGGCCTCGAGGAGGTCGTCGTCGGGGGAGGCCCAGGTCACGGCCACCTGCCCGTCGGGCTGCAACGCGACCGTCCGCAGCTCGACGCGCGGGCCGCGGCGGGAGCGAGGTGTCGACCACCGCAGCGCCTCCGACATCCCCTGCTCCCACCAGGTCGCGTCGTGATGCGACGCGGTCGTCGGCCAGAGGACCGCGCGCCCCGTCGCGAGTGTGCGAGCCGTCATCACGTCGGTCGCGAGACCGCCGAGCGTGGCGAGCAGCGCAAGGTTGTTGTTGCGGGTTCCGCCGCTCGCCGTGTGGTTGCTGCGCAGGAAGCCGCCGTCACGGGCGAAGGCGGCGAATTCCGACGCGCGCCCGTAAAGGCCGTCGAGCAGGATGGCCGCGACGACCTGGCCGCGGGTCGTCACGACGCCGAGGTTCGCGGCCGTGGCGAGGTAGCCTCCCGAGTGCTCGGTCAGGGTCAGGTCGCCGACCTCGGGGCTCAGGATGTGGCCGTCGCGATAGAGGATCGCCACGACGTCGTCGAGCAGGTGCGAGAGGCCCGGTGCGGCCATGAGGCGCCCGAAGTTGCCCGAGGACGCCTCGACCGGTCCCTGAGGCAGGATCAGGATCTGATTGCCGCCTGAAGCCCACACCTGCTCGCGGTAGCGATGCGTCGCGAGCGTCTCGGCGATCGTCGCGCCATGCCCGTGGAAGTGCACGACAAAGTCGGTCGCCTCGCGCGGCGTGTGCCCGTCGGGGATGAAGATGTGGACGCGGTCGTCGGTCCAGGGCCCGCTCGCGTGCGGAAAGGGCGCGGTCGCGAGGCGCACGGTGGTCGCGACGCCAAGACGCTCGCCCACGCGGTCGACAGGGGCCCAGGCCGCAGGCGGAAGGGTGGACGTCCGCGCCCCGGCATACGCATGGACCGCGGCCCGCCCGATCACCTCGGTCCCAATCCGCAGGACCACCTCGCCCTCAGCCCGCGCGAGCGCGGTCGCACCAGCGAAGCGGAGCCGCAGCGTCCCGTCGACCGCACCCGAGCCGAGTTCGAGCGCGTCGACCCCGAGGCGGGCGTCGCCCGACACCTCGGCGACGAGTGCTGACGGCTCGGGGATCGGCCGCGTCAGCGCGAACGGCACCGCGCCAACCGAAGGGCGTCCGTCGGCCGGGACCCACGGCAGCGCGAGACGGGACGGGAGTGACAGCCCGAGGGAGGCTTCAGGCTCGGGACCTGCGTCCGGGACGTCGTCGTCGGGCTGGGTGTCGCCTGGCCCACGGGCGTCGGCCCCTTCCGCGTCGAGGTCGGCGGCCGCATCCTCCGCGACAGCGTCGAGCGCCTGGGCGGCGTCCGCGGACGACGCGTCAGCGTCGTGGGAGGGTTCGACCACGGGCTGCGCGGCGGCAGGCCGATGGTGCACGACGCGAACCTGACGGATCGTCAACTCATCGGCGCAGGCCGACAGGGCGACAACAAGCAGACCCGGCAGGGCTAGACGGAGCACGGACGCCATGCGGGGATCGTGCGGGAGGCGCTTCCGGATTGCAAGGCGGCAGCGGCCGGTGGCGACGGGTGCCAGCGGGTGCCAGGCGTGTCACTCGGTCCCGTCGGCGGCGGCCTCCCCCGGAGCCTCGAGCTCGCCCGTGGGCGCCACCTCTGACCCCGCGTCAGGCGCCGCGGGCGGCTCGACTGGCTGCGTGAGATCGAGCATCAGGATCCGGCCCTCATGGAACCACTGATAGCGCGCCATGGATTGCGTGACGCTCTTGGCGTAGTTGTGCGCCTCTGGATACGGGATGGCCTCGACAAAACGGTCGAGCTCGAGGTCGCCAAACGCCTTGCGCCACCGCCCGACAGCCCCGCTGCCTGCGTTGTAGCCAGCGGACGCCAGCGGGATGTGCCCATGCCGGGCGAGCAGCCGCGCGAGGAAGCGCGTCCCGAGCGCGAGCGCGTTGTCGGGCTGCTCGAGCCCGGCGCGGGAGGGGTCGAGAGCCGTCCCGCGCGCCAGCTCGCGGGCGGTCGGCGGGATGATCTGCATGAGACCAATCGCGTTCGCCCAGCTGACGACCCGCGGGTTGAAGTTGGACTCGGTCCGCGCGATGGCCCAGACCCAGCTCGGCGGGAGCCCGGCGTCGGTCGCGCGGCGGATGACGAGGTCTTCAAAGGCTCGCGGGTAGGCGCGCCCCCAGAGGTCCCCCGACACCGGGCGGCCGACAGCGCCCGCGCCGAGCGGCAGAGTCAGCGGCCAGGCCCCATCCCCCTCGGCCGCGCGCAGCTCGCCCATGGCGCTCGACCACGCACCCGCGAGCTGCAGGACACCCGAGCGCGCCCAGACCCAGCCCTCATCCACCGGACGCGATGCTGGCGGCACGTCGCCCAGAGCCGCGAGGACGGCGTCGAGAAAGGGCGCGTCGGGGGCGTGCGCGAAGGACGCGATCCGCGCCCAGGTCACAGCCCGCCGATAGGCCCGTTCGGCCCAGAGGCGCCGCCATGCGTCAGGGTCGGAGACCACAGGCCCGCCCGAGACGACCGCCCCGAGGTGCCGGGCACCGCAGGCCGGGTCGGTTCCGCAGAGTCGCGACAGGGCGAGGACCGCGTACCAGGACAGGGGATGGTCCCGGAGCAGCTGCTGGTAGCGCCCGGTCGCCGCGTCGACCTCTCCCCGCTCGGCCAACGCGCGGGCCTGCCAGTACGCAAGACGGCCGCCGTGACGACCTGACACCTCGGCCGCCGTCGCCCCGATCTCCGCGAGCCGCTGCTGCGCCGTCGCCCAGTCCCCCGCGCGGATGGAGGGCCAGACATAGCCCCACGCGAGGGCCTCCGCCATGTCGCCCCGCGGGTGGTCCCGCAGGACCTTCAGGCGCAGCGCGTCGGCGCGGGCCGGGTCCTCCTCGAGCTCGGTGAGGAGGGTCGCCGCGTCATCGGCAGTCGAGCGCTCGGGCCAGCGCGCGAGGTGGCGTGTCAGCAGGGTGCGGGCCTCGGCGGCGGCCGCAGCCTGCTTGTTCGGCGTCTTCTCGCGATGCACGGCGCGCGCCCGATTGCGACCCGCGACGAAGGTCGCCCACGCCGCCGCATCGCCATCACAGCTCGCCGCGACCCGCGCGAGGTGCGCGTGAATCGCGGCTTGTCCCGCGAGGTTCTTGCGCCCCGTCGCGCGTTCGAGAGCGAGCCCGTGCAAGAGGCCCGCGCGACATCGCTCCGCCGTGTTCCAAGGCGGAGCCGCGCCAAGCCCGGCGAGCGCCATGCGGGCGGTCTGCGCGCGGCCAGCCTCCCAAAACCCCTCGGCGAGGTCGACGCGCGTCCGCACCGTGAGCGCGGCGGACGGTAGCGACGCGAGGAGCGCGGGCCCGCGCTCGGAGGCCGGAAAGCGTCGCAGGAAGTCGACAATCGCCGCGGGGGCCGGTGGCGAGGCCGTGAGCTCGAGCTGAAGCCAGGCGACCTCCGGGTCGGTCGGCGTCGCAGGCAGCGCCTCCGAGACCGCCGCCGCCTCGACCCGTCGCCCGGCGTCCAGATGGAGCCGCGCCGCGAGGGTCTGCGCACGCGTCCGAAGGGCTGGCTCGACCCCGTCGGATCCGTCGCCTGACATGATCGGGGCGAGCGCCTGCAGCGCGGCCTCCGAAAGCCCGGCCTGCGACCGCATCCGCGCCGCCGCGAGGCGCAGCTCGGGCGCGAGGAGCGGAGCCATGGCTCCGACCTCGATGAGGGCCTCGGTGAGGGCGAGGACCTGCCCACGCAGCTCGGCGGGTGGCAGCGGCGCCACGGACGAGGCCTCTGGGACGCTCGGGGCGGGCGGTGCACCCGTCGCCGCACCCGGAGCCGCTTCAGGCCTGGGCGGTGGCGCTGGATCGGTCGCGCCAGGCGACGCGCGCGCGACCTCGGCCAAGGCCGCCTCCAGGCGGAGGTGCAAGCTCCAGAGCCGCACGGCCACCACGCGCTCGGCCGGGTCCTCGGGCGCTGGCACCCAGGCTTCGAGACGCGCGAGGCCCTCGGCTGGCGCCCGGAGCGCGGTCGCGTGGGCGTCGCGGAGCGTCGGCGTGTCAAGCCATCCCCCCAGCAGCGTCACATCCGACGGCGGCTCGGACGCAAGGGGTGTCGGGGCCCTCCACAGGCTGGCGTCCGAGGCGTCGGGGGCGATGTCACGCGCAGCGACCTCGGAGGCGTCGGACGCCACCCTCGAAGCGGTCGCGTCGGAGGGGGCGACGACACGCGACGACACGGGGGCTGGTGCGCGCCCGGGATCGGGCGGCGGGGCCTCACGCCCGGCACAGCCCACGCCTAGAGTCGCGACGAGCACGACGAGCGACGGGACGCATCCGCGAACGCTGCTGAGCCCTCTGCGCGCCGGCCTCACGTCGTCCCCCTCCCCGCGCCTCATCCGCATACCCCCGGGTGCGATCGTGCCCGCCTGGCGGCTCGACTGCAACCGACAAGCCGCCGTCATCAGTTATTTGACGTAACGTCAACAATGCGGTCGCCTCGTCAACGTGCCGCAACGTGCCGCAACGTGCGCAGTCTGCTCGACCGCGGGCCGCGCTGGGCCTATCCTCCCCGCGTGTCACCCCGCGCCCGCTCGACTCTCGACGCCGTCAGGCGTGCCCTGGCCCTCGTCTGGCGAACCGACCGCCAGCTTACACTCGCACTCGCGGGCGGCAGCCTCATCGCGGGTCTTCTGCCCGTCGCGATCGCGGGTGTGGGCGAGCGTCTCGTCGACGCGATCGTGCGCGCAGCCGCACACCCGACCTCGGGGGCCGCCGGACTCGACGGCGCGACGCTGACCTGGCTCATGCTCGAGCTGGGGCTTGTCGCCGCCCTCGTCATCACGACCCGCCTCCTCGGAGTCGTCCGCGCGCTGCTCCGGGCCCGACTCGGCCACCACGCGCTCGGCCGGGTCCTCGGGCGCTGGCACCCAGGCTTCGAGACGCGCG
>SYAK01000146.1 GCA_005788935.1 Pseudomonadota bacterium | reverse complement strand
ATGCGCCTGCGCCGCCGAGGGCGAGCTCGCCGCTCAGGACAAGGTTGCTCAGGACGATGGGCGAGCTCCCGCGCCCCTCGATGCGGACGGCGACCTCGGGCGGAGCCTGGGCCCCGGAGGCGGCCGGGATGGCGCCACCCGCGACAAAGCTGGCGCAGGCCACGTCGATCACGTTCGTATCGGGGTTGAAGGCGCGGCACCGGCTCCAGTCGTCCCGGTACCCACCGTGAAGCGAGATGCCGCGCGTGCCGTCCAACGCCACAGGACCGGGATAGCGACCGATTTTCATCAGAATCGAAGCCTTGCCATCCTTCTTCGCCATCTCGAGGGCGGCCGCCACGGTGCTGCACGGAGCCTCGCGCGTGCCGCAAGGCGAGAACTGGGCCTGACTCCCGGGGTCGACGAGGACCGAGGTTTCGAGATCGCCGTCCACGCCGTCGCAGTCACCGTCGATGTACGCGGCGTCTGGCAGGTCGGGCTGGCTGAAGCTCGGGACCGCGCCATAATCATCGACCCAGGAGGCCCCCTCGGAGGTCGGCGCGCAGCGTTGCCGCGAGCCGGTGCAGGCGCCAGCCTGCAGGCTGTTGAGGGGCACGTCGGCCGGCTCGATGTCGTCGACGACGCCGTCGCAATCGTCATCGCGCCCGTTGCACACCTCGCGGCTCGCCTGGAAAAGCGTCGTGCACGTCAGAGCCCCCGTGCCGACGTCGCAGGTGACGACACCGCCCGCGCACAGGCCTGTGCCGCAGGGGGCACCTGGCGTCGTGAGGGCGGCCCCGTCGGGGGTGGCCCCCGAGAGGCCCTCGTCCGTCAGGCCATCGCAGTCGTTGTCGACCGTGTCGCAGGCGAGACCGTCCTCCTCGGCGCGCCAGGCCGCGCCGTACTCGGACGCGCCGCAGGCCTGCCAGCCGCCGTCGACGCAAAGCGGCAGTGGCTTGGCAGCGCCCTCGCAGATGGCGACGGACCGCTCACAGGGGACCACGGCGAGCCCGTCGTCCGCAGCGTCGAGCGCGCCATCGCAGTCATCGTCCACCCCGTTGCAGGTCTCGCCCGCCGGGACGCGCGCGGCACAGACAGGTGCGCCCGGGGCCTCGCAGCGTGCGCTGTCGAGGCAGGACCCCAACGTGTTGGCGCGGCTGCAGGTTGCGCTGTCGCGACGGACCACGGCCGCGCTCGAACAGACCGGACAGACGAGGTCGCCCGGGACGCAGACGCGCTCGCCAGCCCGGCCCGGCGCCTCCTCACAGGCGCTGCCGACCGGGCAGTCGAGGAAGTCCTCGCACGAAGGGAGGCACGCCGAGACGGCCGGCTCGCCAGCGGCCGCTGGACGGGGAACGCAAAGGGCGGGCACGCTCCCATCCACGGCGCAGTCCTCGTCGACGTCGCAGACACGGCAGAGGTCCGGATAACGCGGCGCGCAGCGTCCTTCCTGACAGACCCAGCCGCGAGGACACGGCACGGATGCGTCGCAAGGCCCCTCACAGCGCTTGCCGTCCCAGGACTCGACACAGGCCCCGCTCTCGCAGGCGCCGTTGGACTCGCACACAGCCCCGACCTGACCCGGGATGATCCTGGGTTCGTCGATGCACGCGAAGACCGAAAGAGACAGCGCCAGCGGAAGGGCTGCGCGCAGGAACGTGGAAGTCGGCGTCATGCGGTGGCTCCCGTGCGTATTCAGCTCGCAGGGAGGAGCTCGAGCCGCCCTCCCCCTCTGGGGGGTCCTGCCCCGTTTCCAGCCCTCACGTCAATCCGATGCCCGGAATCCCGAGGAAAAGACTCAGGCGATGACGCCAGCGACGAGCGTCAACGCCAGGACCGCCCCCGCAATGAGGCCCGCGTTGCGCAACCCTCGGGTCGCGCGCGCCGCGTCGAGATCAGAGGCTGGACGTTCCCCTTGGCGGACTGCGTCCTCAAGTGCGGTGTGCCGCACGAAGAACGCGATGGCACCGATGAAGTCGTCCTCGTTCGCGGGCGATGCGGGCCGAGCGGGCGGCGCGGCCTTGGCGAGCTGAGGGGGCTGCGCGGGGGCCGCGGGACGGGGCGCCGCCCCCATGAGCGCTTCGCGACTGGGAAGGGGCATCACGACCCGCTCCGGGATCCCGGGCTGGGCGGACTCCGGAGCGGCTGACCTGCGCGGCGGTGAGGCCTGCGTGGCCGGGCTGGGCAGCGTGGCCGGGCTGGGCGGTATGGCGCGGGCCTGCGGCGCCTTGGCGTCAGAGGCCGCCACGGCCCCGTGCTCGGCGTCGATACTGGCGATCATGGCGCGCATGTCGACGGCCTGGGTGGCCTCATCGTTCGGACTCGACGCCGGCGCTGGCTCGCGGACCTGCGATGCGGGGCGGGCGGGACGGGGTGCCACCTGCGCCACGACGGCCTTCGGCGCGACCGGGGTCCCGACGAGCGTGCGCTGCACCTGACGCGGCGGCGGTCGCTGCGGCACCGGCCCCTCGAGCGGGAGTCCGTCGAGCGAGAGGGCGACCGTCCGCTCGCTGTCGGGCTCGGGGACTGCGGGCTGCTTCGCCTTCAGGGCGCGCTCGAGGTCGGCGAGATCGAACGCGGCCGTCTTCTCCTCGGCCTCGTCCCCGTAGTCGGGGGCGCGCGGCGGTGAGGCCGGCGGCGGGCGCATCGGGCCTCCAGCGACGGGTGGGCGGCGGGGTGGCAAGGGCTGGTCAGGATATGACATGCGGGACCTCGGGCAGAGTCCGGGGCGGCAGGGGCGCCCACTGTCCGGACACTTTGGATGCTATCACCGCTCGCCCGGCTTTCCAACTCCCCCGAAATCCCGGGGTGTGTCGAACGCCCTCGGGGGAGACGCCTCCTGCGCGCAGTCGGTGACCGGGCCCCGTCTCTCAGGCTTGGGCGTGCATACGCACACGGCCTGCCTTCAAACGCCAGGCGGGAGCGGTCGGATCAGCGGCCGCTGCCGCGCGTCGGCTGACCAGCGGAGGCTCGCCTTGCATCCCTCCGGCTCGGCGCCAGACGCCAGCCCAAGCGTTCAGAGGCGCGTCCAGGCCGATGTGGGGACGTCGCGACCGGTCGGTGCGTAGGTCGAGAGGATGTAGACCGCGCGCCGGTTCTTCGGCTCGTCCGCCTCGTCACCGGTCGCCACCGCGAGGACATCCTCGCCGAAACCCTGGACAAGCATCGGCAGCCGCAACCCGCGCGAGGCGAACCAACGGGCGATAGCAGACGCACGCGCCTTGGACAGCGCGCGATTCGAGGCCGGGTCACCGACCGTGTCGGTGTAGCCGCCGACGTACAGGGCGAGCCCCGGCAGGTCGCGGTACTTCTGCAGCGCGGCGCCGATGGCCGTCAGCGTGCGCTCGAGCTTCGGCACCTCGGAGGCCCGGATCTCGGCCTTTCCGCTCTCGAACTCGACCTCCTCGTGCGGGATGTCGACCGAGAACGGCGACACCTGCATGCCGGCCCAAAACCCTGCGATGTCGGTAACCTTTACCTTCATCTGCAGAATCTCGCCGTCGAGCACGTCCCACCCGACCGCGACAGGCTCGCCAGGACCCACCGGCGGGTCGAAGTCGGCCGATTCGCGGGCGAGCAGCCGACCATTCTCGCCGAAGATCTCAAGATCGATGCGTTTCACGGAATTCGTCGCGCGCGCCGCGAGCTTCCGCCCGTTGAGGTCGACGTCGTCGGCCACCATCGTCATCTGAAGCGGCCCGACCCGGGTCGCGCTGAAGGCGAGCTTGAACCTGTCGCGACCACCGTCGCCCCACGCGACCTCGATCTCGGCCTCCCAGGCGGTCGTTCCGATGGCCTGCTTGAAGGGCAGCGCCTTGCGCACGGCCGCCTTGATGGCGCCCGAGCGAACGGCCTGGCCCTTGCCAGAGGACGTGTCGACGAGGCGGGCCTCGAAGCTCGCGACCGGGTCGGCGGGCGTGAGCACGATCTCGGCGTTGGCCTTGCCAGAGACGACGGCCATCAGCTCGAGCCCGAGCCGAGTCGCGGCGTCATCGGCGCGGGCTGCGTGGCCCGAGACCACGGCGGCGAGGACGCACAGGGTGGCGAAGGCGAGCTGCAGGGGGCGGTGCATGGCGGCGGCTCCTGTCGTGTCTGTCCCGGTCGACGGGGCAATGTTGCCGAACCCCCGGCGGCGCGCGGTTCTTCCAACCCCCCGCTCAGCGGAGCGCGTCGAGTTCGGCCCGCCAGAGGTCGTCCCAGGTCTCGCGGTGGCGAATGACGCGCCACCCGCTGCCATCGACGAGGACCTCGGGGACCCTCGGGCGGCTGTTGTAGTTCGAACTCATCGTGAAGCTGTAGGCGCCCGCGCTCCGCATCACCAGCAGGTCACCCTCGGCGATGTCCGGCAGCTCTCGGGCGCGGGCGAAGAAGTCGCCGGTCTCGCAGACGGGT
>SYAK01000145.1 GCA_005788935.1 Pseudomonadota bacterium | reverse complement strand
GGTTGGCCTGCTGAATCTTCTGAGCCTCCGTCGCGCGTGCCATCTTGACCTCCTGTCCCTGCGGTCCAAGACTCACGTTCGATCACAGAAGACCGGCTCCGTCGTTCTTCGCTCCCACCGTCAAGGCGAATGAGAACTCGATCGCCCTGCGCGCTGCGCCTCCTTGACAGAACGCACGAAGGCCCCGATGATAGATGAACCCGGCGTTGGCGCAGTCGCCAGCCGGGACGCGAAGATGTCTCTCAAGGGGCCCTCGGGGGCTCAACGTCGGCTGCAGCCGAACCAAGCCGACAGAGAGCCTCGTCGGTCCGATTGGTCGCACGGCCACCGCAGTCCCACGACGGGCTTCGGGGGTGGACGGCTGAGGGAGCACCAGCGTCCGGTTGGTTTTCCCCGGGCGTCCTTTTGAAGCGGGAGGGCGTGATGCGGAAAAGAGTCCTCGTCTGGCTTGGAGTCATCCTGGCGGCGTGCGGGTCGGGCGCCAGCGAGCCCCCGGAGATGGCGGTCGTGCACGGGCCCTTCGGCGCGGACGGTGGTCCGGTTGCGGAGGACGTTTCGATGCCGGGGCTCGAGACTCCCGACGTGCAGGTCGATGACAGCGCGGTCGAGGCCGCCGATGCGGGGGCCCCGGACGGTGGCCCGGCGACGGACGGCTCACCTCACACCGAGGCTGACATGCAAGCGTCACTGACCGACGTGGAGGCGGGCTCCGGCGCGGACACCAGCGCCGGAACGGCCGACGTGGCGGCGGGCTCCGGAGCGGACCCCGCCGCCGAAACGGCCGACGTGGAGACGGGCACCGGCGAGGACGCAGCCGCTGGCATGACCGACGCGGAGGCGGGCTCCGGCGCGGACACCAGCGCCGGAACGGCCGACTTGGAGACGGGCACCGGCGAGGACGCAGCCGCTGGCACGACCGACGCAGTCGTCTCGCCAGATGCAGGATCCGGCGAGCCGCCTTCGGGCGACACGGCTTCGCAGGATGGCGACGCCATCGCCGAGTTCGACACGGACGGCGTTCCGGGGCCGGACGTCGTGGACGAAGACGCCATCGAGCCTGACGTCGACGCGGAGACCGACACCGCGGGTCCCGGCTGCGTCGTCGACTCGGACTGCGATGACGGCGTGTCCTGCACCGACGACCGGTGCTCGGGCGGGATTTGCGTGCAGGCCGCGACCGCGGACTGCGTTTGCGAGGGCGTGCCCGTGGCGGTCGGGTGGCAGCGGACGGTCGAACTTGAGGGGGCGTCGGTGGCGTGCCCGCTCGTCGGCGGTTCGGCCGGTTTCGGGACGTCGCTCGCGGTCTCTGGCCAGGTGACGCCAGCCCATTGCGCCAATGAGTGCGAGACCTCGGTCGCCCTGACCGGATCGCTGACCGCGACCGTCAGCCTGTGCAGCGATACGCTGTCACTCACGGGTTCCGGGACGTACAGCGGCACGTCTGCGCAATGCAAGACCTGTGACGAAGAGACCTGTCGCAAGACCTGCACGGGCGGCACCTGCGACACGAACACGTTCGGCGGCAACGCGAGCCTCACCTGGACCCGCTTCTACGGGTATCAGGTCGCGAAGAAGTCCGGGCCCGTGGAGGCCACGTTCAAGTGCGGCGCCTCGCTGTCGGGGACCCCGTCGGTCGGCCTGTCTGGCACGAAGACCGACGACCACGGATTCGCCTGCCCCGGCGGTAGTTGCACACAATGCCTCTCGGCGCAGGGCCAGCTCGGTTTTGGCGTGCAGGGGGCGGTTGACTGCTTCGTGTCGCTCGATCTCTGGGACGGGTTCTTCGGGACGAGCCTTGGGTGCCAGGGCTGCGGAACGATTGGCGTCAGTGCGTACGGCGGCGTCGGAGGCCAGCGTGGCGAATGCGGAGGAAGCCTCTGCGCGTCGGCCGGGGCGGGAATCTCGGCGTCGGCCTCGACCCCTTGCGTCGGGTTCCGCGTCGGCTGGTACGGCATTTCGGCCCGCTGCGCGCTCTCCGCGAGCGCGTGCGCCGAGGCCAACAACTGCGGCAGCTGCCAGTGCCGGAACTGCGCCGACGCCTCGACCAGTCTGTCGTGCAGCGTCAGCACCAGTGGAACCTGCGAGTGAGCACGGAGGTATCACATGCGCTTGACTTGTTTTATCGCAATAGGTGTCATGGCTGGCTCTGCCTGCGCCCCCGAACCGCAGCGCGGCGCTTCCGATGATGCCTCGCAGCCGCCGTCCGATATGGCCGGATCAGGCGATGACGACGCTGCGATGCCGCCGCCGCTCGATGTGCGCATTCATACCGAGCCAGTGCCCGCACCGCCGCCTCCAGGCGAGGAGCTGCCGGTCGCTGTCGTCCGGACATTCCGCTGTGAGCCGGCCGGGGTTGGTTCCGAGCTTGTCGTGGCGGCCGTCACCGGAGATCCGGGGGCGGTGATCGTCATTCGCCCGGGCGGGCTCGCGCTGAATGTGCCAGGCGTTCCCGACGGCACTCCATGGGCGCCCGACTGCAGGTACCAGCTGCTGTACCGCGCGGCCGACGGGGCCGAGACCGTGCTCGCACAGACGCCATCGGGGTTTCTCTTCGCGGCCGCGCTCAAGACTCGCGGTGGGGCGGACGTCGTGTGCGTCAACGACCTGCGCCACTCGGAGGGCGGAGCCGGGGGTCGGCACATTGACGCGGTGACCATCGCGTGTACTGCGCGGGCCCGTGGCGGTACCTTCGGGGCGCTCGCGTCGGTGGTCGTGCCAGACGGAGACTGGGCCGCCTGGCTCAGAACGCTCGCCGAGCGGGATGATGCCGACGGGCAGCTCGCGTTGCGCTACGTTCGCGATTTCTCGTTTCAGTTCATGAACATGTCCGATGCCGGTCGCCCCGCGACCGACGGCATCTTCGAGCTCGGTCTGCGCCTGGGTGCCGACGGCATCCTTGCGGTCGCGCCCGGCGTTCCGGCGAAGGTTGGTGCGCGCACGAACCCGCTCGCCGAGGCGCCCGTCGAGGGGTGGCGTCCCGACAGGACCGACCGGGGGCGGCTGCGCGAGGTCTTCGGCTTTGACGATGACCTTTGCCTCGAGGGTTGTGCGGGTCCGTGAGCCTCGTCCCGTTTCAGAAGGCGTGGACGTAGTCGAAGGTCGGCAACAGGTCGGTCGACCGCACGCGGCGTCTGACGGACGTCCCGTCCCCGCGGGGGACGAGTTCGGTCTGGCGGGCGTCCCAGTTCCAGAGCATGAGGCCAGCGGTGAGGCGCGAGCCACGGCGGCCGAGTGCAAGGTCGAGGGCTGCGTGCCAAGAGAACATCCACGGGGAGGTCGCGGCGAAACCGTCGGGGTGCGCGCCCGTCGCGTGCAGGGCGAGCGTCGTCCTCGCCCGCAGGTGACGTCCGACAGGCCCGTCCCAGCTGCCCGCGTGTTGACGGCGGTCAGAGAACGCTGAAATTCGGCGAGTAGCGCGGAGGCCGCCACTGAGGCCTCCGCGGCGGCGGGTGTCAGCGCTTGCGCTTCTTTCGGGCCTGTTCGGCCTGCTCGGCCGCCTTGAAGCGATAGGATCGGCCGGTGATGTGGATGACCTCGCAGCGGTGGATGAGGCGGTCGACGAGGGGCAGGACGCAGGTGGCGCTCGGGAAGAGGTCGCCCCACTCGCTGAAGGTG
>SYAK01000144.1 GCA_005788935.1 Pseudomonadota bacterium | reverse complement strand
CGACCACAGGTCCTCGTGCGGTGCCGCGAACTTCCCGAGTTCGCGGCTTTTTTTTTTGCCTTCTGGGGGCCTTCTATCGGGGCCCAGCGGGCCTGTCCGAGGGCACGCGAGCGTCTTGGGGTCGTTTGACAGGGGCGTGGCGCCCGTGCTACGCTGGCTGAGTCCGGTGGAGGGCTGTCTTGCGCGCGTCTATCGTCCCCGTCCTCGTCCTCGTTTCCCTCTCCGCCCTCGCTGCGTGCGGAACGGCCCCCGAGGAGACCTCGGGCGCCGACGCGCACCTCTCGGGGGCCGAGCCCATCAGGCTGGGCAAGCTCGCGACCGGCGATCTGGCGCGCGACGCGGGCGACACGACCGACTGGCGTGTGCTCGATCTGGCCGACGGCGGCAGCTACCGGCTGACCTTCTCGACGGAGCCCGCCACCGCGCAGGTGGCGCTTGGCGTCTACGACCGCACGGGTGAGCTGCTCGCGACAGCCAGCTTTCCGGGCGAGGACGGGGGCGAGGCCGTCATCGACTTCGACGCGGCCTCGGCTGGGCGTCATCACATCCGCCTGATGCACCAGGGCGGCGGCAGAAATACGTGGGGCGTGAAGGTCGAGGCGCGCGAGGCGGCCTCGAGCGGACCGAGAAAGCCGGTCATCGACTGAGGCGGCCGGCAGGCGAACGGATGGGGTCATGCAAAAACTGACGTGGGCCGGGTTGACGGACGTCGGGCGCAAGCGCTCGGAGAACGAGGACGCGTACATCGTGGACGCGGAGCTTGGTCTCTACGTGGTCTGCGACGGCATGGGCGGGCATGCCTCGGGTGAGGTCGCGAGCGCCATGACGACCGAGGAGGTCCACGCCTTCGTCGCGCGCCGCGCGGGCGGCGATCGCAGCCTGCCCTACAAGGGAGAGCCCAACGCCTCGGTCGGGGAGCTCGTCATCTCGAACGCGATCCAGCACGCCAACGACAAGGTCTATGTCGCTGGCATGCGCGACCCGAAGCTCGAAGGCATGGGCACGACCGTCGTGGCCATCGCCGAGCATGAGGACCAGCTGATCCTCGCCCACATCGGCGACTCCCGCATCTACCGCCTTCGGGACGGCCGCCTCACGCAGGTCACGCGGGACCACAGCCTGCTCAACCACAAGATCGACCTCGGCGAGCTGCGCACCCAGGAAGAGATCGACAACTTCAAGCAGGGCAACGTCATCGTGCGCGCCATCGGGCTCAAGGACTACGTCCGCCCCGAGACCGCGATCCACCCGCGCGTGCCTGGCGACCTCTACCTGCTGTGCTCGGACGGCCTGTCGGACATGGTCGACGATTGGTCGCTCGAGAACGTCCTCGAGGCGAACCAGGATGAACTGCAGGAGGCTTGCGGCATCCTGGTCCGCATGGCGAACGACCGCGGCGGCAAGGACAACATCACCGCGGTGCTCGTGCGCGTCGACGACACCCCGGACGCCGGGCCGCGTTGGGACGAGCCGGTGTCGCGCGAGACCCCCACTGGCCAGTTCGAGGTCTTGCGGGAAGAGACGACGGCGCCGTCGCGTCAGGCCTTCTCGCTGAGCGATGACGACGAGGGCGGAGCCGAGGCCGACGATGCGCAGGCGTTCGACGCCGGTCACGCGGCCGACGCCGACCGCACCGCGCCCCATATCCCGGTCTTCGGGTGGGACGAGGACGACGCGGCCGTCGCTCCCGCGGCGGCGACGGAGCTGCGGCGCCGGACGCAGGCCACGCAGCAGCTTGCGGCGTTCGTCCCGCCCGTCCGTCGCGACGACGACTGAGCGCGCTTCGGGGCCGGACTGATGCTCGGTACGGCGGGCCGATGCGGGGTGCGAGACCTGCCTCGGGGGGACATGTCCGGTCGGGTGGCGGAAGCCCTCCGACGGGAGGTCAGTCGATCTCGAGGTTCGAGAAGCGGTTCGAGTGCTCGACCTTCGGCGGTGGGGCCTCGACGCGCTTGCGGGTCGCCGACTCATCCGCCTCGACCTCGGCTGTGCGACGTCCGGGGCCAGCCTGGGCGCGTGCGGCGGGCTGAGCGCGTTCTTCAGTCACAACGCGCGGAGCGGACTCGACGAGCGGGGTCCGCATCGGCTCGATGGGGGCGCCACGCGGCCCCTCGGGCTCGGCGCCGAGATCCACCCACTGGGACCCGAAGCGGGCCTGCACAGCGTTGTTGCGGACGCGGAGATGCTCGAGCTCCGGAAAGTCGTGGCGGGCCTTCATCGTCTGGACGAGCGCGGTCATCGAGTCGCTGCTCTCGGTCGCCTGCGCCGTCTCGATGACGTAGGTCCGCAGCACGTACTCGAGCATCGCGTGCAGCTCCTCGGGGGAATGCTGCGCGAGGACCTCGCGCATGAAGCCGTGGTTGCGCCAGGGATCGTCGAGGCGTGCGCGCTCGACGAGGCGGCGCTCGGCCGCTTCGAGGGCGGACACGTCAACCGAGACGTCGATGAGGCGGGCGCCCTCGAAGTTGGCCTCGGCGATGTTGGCGTGGCGGAGATCGACCTTGATGAGGAGCGCGTTGCGGAAGTTCGCGCCGTACAGGTTGGCGCCCATCAGGTCGGTGTCGATGAGCACCGCGTTCGAGAAGTCCGCCCGATCGAGGGTCACGTTGCCGCGCTCCTGCGCCTCGAAGCGGGTGTTGATGATGAGGGCGCGCGAGAGGCGGGCCCCGAAGAGCTCGCAGCTGTTGAAGGTGCAGCTTTGCAGGCGGCTCCCCGAGAAGTCGACGTTGCCGAGGCGCGACGAGAAGAACGACGTCCCCGACAGGTTCGCGTCGCGGAAGCTCGCCTCGATGAGCTCGCTCGAGAAGAAGGCGGTCCCGCGGAAGATGGAGCCGTCAAATCGCGCCTTGCGGCAGCTCGATTCGGTGAATTTCGAGCGCGCGAATACGCCACCCGTGGCGTCAGCGTCGTGAAGGGCGACGCGTCGGAAGGTGGCGTCGGCGGTCTGCGCACCCGCGAGGCCCTTCTTCGACAGGTCGACCTCCTGCACGAGCACGCCCTCGAGGCGGCCCTCCTGCATGCGGGCGTGAACTTCGTGGGCGTTGCGCAGCGTCTCGCTCATCCTGACCTCCGATGGGATGGAGCCTAGCACGCTCGGACCCCGAACGGAACCGCCGCTCGGGCGCCGCCTGACCTTTCGGGCGGTTGCGCCGCAGCGAGGCGTCGGACCCGAAAGCGTTCCGGGTGTCTGTACAAGGTCCCCCGCGTTGTCCTAGACTTCCGGGGGCCGGAGCGGGTGTACCCGCCGCGGCCATCCCGGATGCGCGGCTGCAGCCCGCGTCGCCGTGAGACCAACCCGCGATTCAACAGGCGTTTCGTCGTGCTTACCGTTGTCTACTCGAACGAACAAGGAGAGCGGCAGGAGACGCCGCTCGCGCCGGGCAAGGTCGTCACCGTGGGCCGCGGCAAGGATCGCGACGTGCGCGTCGTGCATACTTCGGTCAGCCGTGCCCACGCGGAGTTCTACGAGGCCGAGGGCGCCTGGTGCGTCCGCGACGTCGGAAGCTCGAACCACACCTTCCTCAACGGCGAACCGATCGAGCTCTCGTACGTCCAGGCGGGCGATCGCATCCGCTTTGGCGATTACGAGGTGGCGCTCGAGGTCATTCCGCAGCGCGCTGCGGTCTCGGCCTCGCGTGTCTCGGCTCGCCCAGCCCCCGCGCCCGCGCCGGTCCCCGCGCCCGCTCCGG
>SYAK01000143.1 GCA_005788935.1 Pseudomonadota bacterium | reverse complement strand
GATGGGGGTCAGCTCGCGCTCGGGGGTGATGGCGCCCATGCGGACAAGCGCTGTCACGGCGGACTCGAGCGCCTTCGGGCGTGGCGGCGTCGGCAGCGGGAAGGCCTCGAGATCGCGGACGCCGAGATCGATGAGGCGCATCACGACCTCGGCGAGGTTGAGGCGCAGGATCTCCTCGTCCGTGAAGGCGGGCCGGTTCTGGTAACTCTTCGTCGAATACAGGCGAATGCAGACGCCAGGCGCCGTACGGCCCGCGCGACCCGCGCGCTGGTCGGCCGAGGCCTTGGAAATCCCCTCCTCGAACAGCGTCGAGAGCCGCGAGCGGGCGCGATAGCGCGGGATCTTCGCGATGCCCGAGTCGATGACGAAGCGGACGCCAGGCACCGTGATGGAGGTCTCGGCGATGTTCGTCGCGAGGACGACCTTGCGGCCAGGGATCTCGTCGAAGATGCGCTCCTGCTCGGAGCGCGTCAGCTTGCCGTAGAGCGGCATCAACTCGACGTCGCGCGGCAGCTTGGACAGCGCGAGCTTCTCGAGGGTCTTGCGGATGGCCGCCTCGCCCGACAGGAAGATGAGGATGTGCCCCGGATCGCCGCGCCCGATGATGCGCTGCACCTCGAGCGCCGCCGCGTCGACGATGTCTTCCTCCTCGTCGCTGCGCGCTGGCCGATGCAGGATGTCGACTGGAAACGGCCGAGCGTCGATGCGCACAACCGGCACATCCGTCATGAACCGCTCGAAATAACGTTGAAACACAAGCGGCTGCAGCGTCGCGGAACTCACGACGACCCGCAGGTCCGAGCGTCGCTGCAGCGCTCTGTGCAGCAGTCCGAGCGTCACGTCGATGTTCAGCGTCCGCTCATGGGCCTCGTCGACGATGATGACGCCGTAGCGCGAGAAATCCGGATCGGTACGCGCTTCCTGCAACAGGATACCGTCCGTCATCAGCTTGATCTCGGTCTTGCGCGAGGTCTGGTCGTCGAAGCGGATGGCATAGCCGACCTCCTCGCCGATCTTCACGCCGAGCTCGTCCGCGATGCGCCACGCGACCGAGACGGCGGCGATGCGGCGGGGCTGGGTGACCCCGATGAGCTTGTCCGTCACCATCGCGCGGCGCAGCATCTTCGGCAGCTGCGTCGTCTTGCCCGACCCCGTCGGCCCCTCGAGGATGAGGACGCGGTGGTCGGTCAGGGCGCGGACGATGTCCGCCTCACAGGCGTAGATGGGCAGCGTCTCGGGGTTCATCGCGGCGTCTCCGACGGGGCTTGGGGGCGAACAGGGGCCAGGGAAGAACGCGCGAGAGGCGCAACACCTTTCGTCGGCGGCCGGCTCAGAGCTCGAGACCCGGGAGACCGGGCGGGAGCAGCGGCGAGGGTGTGCCGGTCGAGACGAGCCACAGCTGGTGCGCCGCGCGCGTGGCCGCGACATGCAGCAGATGGCGAGCGTGGTCGAGGAGGCCGAACGGCCCCGCGTCCACACCGACGACGACGACATAATCGAACTCGAGGCCTTTCGACGCGCGGATGTCGACGACCTCGATGCCGGGGGCGAAGGCGAACTCCTGGTCCTCGACGAGGCGCAGGTGGGGAACCTCCGAGCGCTCGAGGATGTGGTACCAGTCGACTGCCTCGGCTCCATTGACCGTCAGGACGGCCACCGAGGCCCCCGACTCACGCGCCATGAGGTCGGTCAGCGCTGGCCCGAGCCACGTCGCGGCCGCCCCCCGCGACTCGAAGCGCAGGTGCCCGACGGGTGCCCCCTCGCGGGTCGTCGTCGCCATCTCGCCAGGTGCGAGCGGCCCGAGGATCCCGTGGGCGAGCTCCATGATCTGGCGCGTCGAGCGGTAGCTGACCTGCAGCGGCGAGACGTCGATGTGGCCGAGCTTGAGCGCGTCGAGGACCTCGGTCCAGCTCGGAAACTCGCGGTCCTCCCGGACCTTCTGGGCGACGTCACCCGCGAGCGTCACGGAGCGGCGGGTTCCCGTCGCGCCGATGAGGACGGCGAGCTCGAGCGGCGACAGGTCCTGCGCCTCGTCGACCATGAGGTGGGCGTATTCGAGCGCCTCCTTCTTGTCGTCGTGCAGGCCCCCGCGCAACACCTGCCACAGCCGCAGCAGGATGGTGTCGTCCTCCCGATCGAGCGACGGCCCCTCGTCGGCGTCCGGGTCGGCCTTCTTGCCTTCGTCGCGCTCGTGGAAGCGGTCGACGCACCACCGGTGGATGCGCTCGATCTCGGTCGGGCTGAAGGCGTTCGGCGCGTGCCGCGCGAGCCCCGCCTGCAGCCACTCGAGGTTCGTCAGCAGCTCGTCGAAGACCTGTCGCGGATGCTGCCCGCGATGGGTCTTCGCGGTCTCGTCGAGCATCCGGAGCAGCGCCGTGTGGGTCTTGAAGCGGATGACGAGGGCGGGCGTCGTGTCGCTGTAGCGCTCGGGCAGGTGCTTGTAGTGCCAGCGCCGGATCTCGGCGGCCCAATCCCCGAATTCGCGGACGCGCACCCCCTCGACGCCGAGCGCGGGCAGGACCTGCGAGATGTAGGCCGACAGCGCGCGAGAGAAGACGACCACCATCATCTGCTTCGGCCTGAAGACCTTCGGCGCCTGAAACGCCAGCCATGCGATACGGTGAAGGCCGACCGTCGTCTTTCCCGAGCCCGCGCTGCCCTGAATGACGACGACGCCCGAGTCCTTCCCGGTGATGAGCTTGAACTGCTCGGGGTCGAGCAGGGAGGCGATCTCGGGCAGGTGCTTGTCGCGCCGGCCGGACGCATGTCCCGTCCCGAGGCTGTCCGGTCGAATGGCAGCGCCAGCCCCGCCCGCCAGGCGCGCCTCGCGGTCCCGCATGTCGACCCAGCCGTCCGCTGTCCGGACCCACGTGTGCCCGTCGTTGGCGACGCGGCGCAGCTCGCCACCCGCGATGGTCATCGTGCGGCGGACCAGCACCTCGCCCTCGACGTCGCGGCCATTGATGCGCTCTTCGTAGCTGTCACCCTCGGCGTAGCGGTAGAACAGCCGGCTGATGGGCGCGTTCCGCCAGTCGACGATGCGCACGCGGTCGCTGATGTACGTCGATTTGCCGATGAGGATCGAGCGCTTGCCCTGCTCGTCCTCGAGCACCATGCGCCCGAAGTAGGGGTTCTCGGCGTCGGCCGTCCCCTCGACCGACTTCTGCTGCTGCAGCATCAAGGCGGCGGTGCGGTCCATCTGCTCCATGATGGACGCGGTGTCCTCGGGCAGGCGGGCCTCGGCGAGGCTCTCGCGCAGCGAGACGAGCGTCGCCTCATGGTCGGCCACCGGGGCGGCCGTCTTGAGGCGTGTCAGGTTGTCGCGGACCGTCTGAAGGATCCGCACCTCTTCGATGATTTCGGCTGGTTCGGTCGCCATGTCGGCCGCTCCGGGCGTCTCTTGGGGGCGACCCCCATACCCGTGACGCGGATCGGGCGCAACCGCTTTGGCTGTGGCGTGCTTCGAGGGGATGCGACGCCGGGATGGGTTGACTCACGCCACGGGGTGCTTACGCCGATACCCCCGACACCAAGGACGCCGTCATGTCCCTCCTCGCCCTCCTCAAGCGCCATGGCCCAAGCGGCTTCGGATACGGCTCGACCGCCGACGAGATCGCCCGCGACCTCGACCTCAAGGGCCAGACCTGGCTCCTCACCGGCTGCAACTCCGGCATCGGCTTCGAGACGCTCAAGACGCTCGTCGGTCGCGGGGCGCGCGTGCTCGCTGCGGCCCGCAGCGTCGAACGGGCCGCGGAGGCCTGCGCGAAGGTGACTGGCGAGGCCGTACCGGTGGCCTGCGAGCTCTCCGACCCAGCGAACGTGCGCGCCGCCGTCGCCACGGTCCGCCAACTCGCCCCCGAGGGCGGCCTCGCCGGCCTCATCCTGAACGCCGGCATCATGGCGCTGCCCGAGCGCACGCTCCTGCACGGCGTCGAGGCGCAGCTCTTCACCAATCATGTCGGGCACTTCATGCTCACGACCGGGCTGCTTGACGTCCTCGCCCCCGACGCCCGCGTCGTCATCGTCTCGAGCGACGCCCACCGCGCCGCCCCGCGCGGCGGGCTCGACTTCGACAACCTCGACGGCGCGAAGGGCTACGGGGCCTGGCGCTTCTACGGCCAGTCCAAGCTCGCGAACCTGCTGTTCGCCCGCAGCCTGGGACACCGATTCGCGGGCACGTCACGCCGCGCCTTCGCGGTCCATCCCGGCGTCATCCAGACGAACCTCGGGCGGCACATGCCCGCCATCGCCCGCGGCGTCATGGCGGTCGCGAACCCGATCTTCCTGAAGTCCCCGGCCCAGGGCGCCGCCACCCAGGTCTGGGCCGCCGTCCACCCCGGCGCTGCGGCCGTGTCGAGCGGCAGCTACCTCGCCGACTGCAACGTGTCCAAGCCGACGCGCCACGGCACCGACGACGCCCTCGCCGAGCGCCTGCAGGCGTGGACCGACGACCTCGTCCGCCGCCTGCCCTGAGGCGGGTCACTCCCCCGGGCAGGTCG
>SYAK01000142.1 GCA_005788935.1 Pseudomonadota bacterium | reverse complement strand
GGCGGCGAGCGAGCCGCTGCTGCCTTTCGCGAACCGCATCGTCATCGAGGTGACCGAGCGGGCACAGCTGACGGGCCAGGAGCGCCTCGAGGACACGCTCGCGCGCCTGCGTGGCGTGGGCTTCCGGGTGGCCCTCGATGACCTCGGGGAAGGGTACGCCGGGCTCTCGTGGCTCGTGAAGCTGAACCCCGAGTTCGCGAAGATCGACATGTCGCTCGTGCGCGACATCCACACGTCCCGCATCAAGCGCGGGCTCGTCGCGTCGCTCGTCAGCGTCTGCCGGCGCGCGGGCACGGTCGTCGTCGCCGAGGGCATCGAGGTCGAGGACGAGGCGCGGGCGCTGCTCGACCTCGGCTGCGACATCCTGCAAGGCTACTTCTTCGCGAAGCCTGGCCTGCCCTTCCCTACCGTGCGACCCTGGTCGCCGACCTGACGCTGGCCCGCTGAACCGGAGCCTCCCCGCCCATGTTCCACCGCTTCGAACCATCTGGCTCGGTCCAGGGCCTGTGGCAGCTTGTGCGCGAGGGGCTCGCGCGCGGCTGTGGAGGGCTGCAGGTCCTCGGCACGGTGGACAACGGCTGGACGTCCGAGGACATTGCCGAGGTCGGCGCCTTCGCCGGCGTCCCGCTGTTCGGCGCGCTCTTCCCGCGCCTCATTCACGAACAGGTCGCCCACACGCGCGGCGCCATCGTCATCGGCCACGCGGAGCGCCCCGTCGTCAAGGTCCTGCGCCCGTCCGACGCGCCCGGCCCGGCGGGTGTGCGCTGGCCTCTGACGATGGCCGACGCCCGCACCGTCATCGCCTGGGTTGACGCCACCTGCGACACCTCCCGATTCGCCGCGATGCTGTTCGAGGAGCTTGGCGCGGGCCCATCCTTCATCGGCGGCGGCGCGGGCAGCATGGACCTCGTGCGACGCCCGGTCATTCTCTCGAACGATGGTCTCCATGAGGCGGCCTGCGTGCTTGCGGCCTTCGCGGCCCCCGCCAGCATCGGCGTGAAGCACGGGTGGCGCACGATTGGAGAGCCCCTCGTCGTGACCGGAGCGAACGGCAGCACCGTCACGGGTCTCGACTGGCGCCCGGCGCGCGACGCCTACCACGCGGTCGTCGAGCAGCACGCAGGGGTCCCGCTGACCCCCGAGGGACTCGAGGCCCTCGCGCCGAAGTACCCTCTCGTCCTCGAGCGCCTCGGCTCGGAGGGGGTCGTGCGGGACCCGATCGTCCTCGGCCCCGACGCGTCGCTCCGCTGCGCTGGAACAGTCCCGGCCCACGCGACGGTGCGCATCGCCACCGCGACGCCGGCCGACATGGTGGCAGCGTCAGGGGCGGCGCGGGCCGTGGCCTGCGCGCTCGCGGAGGGCCCTCCCGAGCTCGCGCTGACGATCGTCTGCATCTCGCGCGGGCTCCTGCTTGGCGATGGACTCGCGGCCGAGCTCGACGCGTTGAAGGTCCCGGGTGTGCCGCAGGTCGGCGCGCTCACGGTCGGGGAGCTGGCGGGGAGCGGGGAGGAGTACCTCGACTTTCACAACAAGACCGTCGCGTTGGCGCTGCTCTCAGAGGTCCGGGGCGGCCCATGACGACCCCGACCGCCCAGCTGCAGAGCCTCCAGTTCGAGCTCGCGATGGGGCTGAGCGGCAGCCTCAACCTGCACGACGTGATGCACGGCACGCTCACGACGTTGCTCCGTCGACTGGGCTGCGGGGCTGGGGCCGTGCTGTCGGTCGGGGCGCATGAGATGACCGAGACGCCGACCGGGCTGTGGCCGGTGGTCGCGCTGCCGCGCCGGGCCGAGCGGCCCCTGCTCGACGCGGTCGAGACCTCGGCCTCGGCCTCCGAGGTCGCCTGGGCCGTGCGCGAGGCCAGCCTGCAGCTTCAGCCGGTCGCGTTGCCCCTTGAAGACGCCCGCCCGCTCGGTGGCCGCGGGGCGGCGTGGTGCCATGTCCTCGGCCTGCCGCAGTTCGGTCTGCTCGTCCTCGTCCGGCATGGCGCCCCGCTCGCCGACGAGGTGCTGCAGGCGCTGATGCCGCTTCTCCCCCGCATCGCGAACGCTGGCATCGCGTGCAGTGACCACGCGGCGCTTCGGGCGAGCGAACAGCGCTATGCCCGTCTCGTCGCGAACCTGCCGGAGATGGTGTTCGACGCCGAGCTCGGCGCCGATGGGCTGGTCCTCACGTGGGCGAGCCCGCGGACGCGGGATGTGCTCGACCTCCCGCCCGAGTCCCTGGTCGGACCAGTGGACCGCCTGCGCGCGATGCTCACGCCAGAGGACGGCGCCGCCCTCGTCGCGGCCTTCTCCGGCCCGCGCGTCCCGTTCGAGCTCACCGTGCCGTTCAGCCCGGCGGAGAAAGGGCCCGCGACTCGTTGGGTCGTTGTCGGCGCCCGCCCCTCGGAGCAGGACGGTGACGCCGCGTGGTCAGGCTACATGCGCGACGTCACGGTGCGGCATCTCGTCGACGACGCGGCCCGGGAGGCCGACCGCCGGCGGCTCGCGGCGTTCCTGATGGCGGCCCCGGACGCGGTCGTGGGCATCGACGGGCGTGGGCGCGTGTCGCACTGGAACCTCGGCGCCGAGAAGATGCTCGGATACCCGCGCGGCGAGATCCTCGGCCGCTCGGTCCTGCGTCTGCTGCCCGCACACGTGCGCGCCGCGTGGGGTCCCGAACCGCTGCGGGCGATGCGGGAGCAGCAGAGCCGGCTCATCGAACGGACCACGGAGATCGCCATCTTGCGGGCGGACGGCCGAGAGCTGTCGGCCGAGCTGACGCTGAGTCGGGTCGATGAACCCGGCGACGCGCTCTTCCTCGCGATTCTGCGGGATGTGACCGAGCGCCGCCGCGCAGAGTCCGAGCAGGCTCGCTCCGAGGCCGAGACGACGCGGTTCGCCGAGGCGATGCTGGCGCTCAGCCGCGTCGATGCGGATCGGCTCGAGCCCTTCATGCGCAGCGTGACCGTGACAGTCGCGCGCGCACTCGAGGTCGATCGCGTCAGCCTCTGGAACGACGCCGAAGGCGCAATCGAGTGCTTGGATCTACACGATCGCACCGTGGGCGGGCATCAGTCCGGAGCCCGTCTCGAGGCCGCGCACTTTGCGCCCTACTTCGAGGCCATGCTCAGCAGCGAGCCGATCGTTGCGGACGATGCGTGGACGCATCCCTCGACCTCGTGCTTCACCGAGCCCTACCTCAAGCCGCATGGCATCCGCTCGATGCTGGACCTGCCGCTGTGCTCACTCAGCGCCTTCCGCGGCGTGCTGTGTGTCGAGTCGCGCGAGAAGCGCCTCTGGCGACACACCGAGATCCGCTTCTGTGCCGAGGTCGCCCGCCTCGTCGTTCATGCTCTCGATCGCGGCCAGCAACGCCGACTCGAGGCGCGACACGCGGCGATCCTCGCGGCCATCGGGGACGCCGTCATCGCGGTCGATCTCGACCTGCGGGTGACGCTGTTCAACGACGTCGCGGCCCGCGTCACCGGCTGGCGCCCCGACGAGGCCACCGGGCAGCCGCTCGCTTCCATCTGCGCGCTGACCGCGGTCGATGGGACCGGCTCGCTGGCGCCCCCCGTGCAAGCGGTCGTCGCGAGCGGGTCCCCCCAGCGTTCGGTCGCGGTCTCACGTCTAAGGCGTCGGGATGGCGAGCTCGCGGTCATCGCCAGCCACGCGTCACCCGTCTTCGATGACGGCGGGCTCCGGGGAGCCGTGCTGACCTTTCGCGACGTCACCCAGGAGCATGCCAATCAGGGCGAACTTCAACGTCAAAACGAGCGCCTGCGCTCGCTGAGCGAGGCGATCCCCGACCGCCTGTTCGCCATGCGGCTCGACGGAGGGCTGCGGCCCATGAACGCGGCCGCGCGCGTCGACGTCGAGCTCGCCGGCCTCGGAGGCGCTCGCACGGTCACCGTCGATGGCGTCTTCCCGCCTGACACCGCGCGCCAACTGCTCGCGCATGCAGCTACCGCAGCGGCGCTCGGAGACGTCGAGACGCTCGAATTCAACCTCGGTGCGGGCGACGACACCACCCACCATGAGGCACGCCTCGCGGTGATGGGCAGCGACGCGGTGACCCTCATCCTGCGCGAGATCACCGAGCGCCTTCGCAGCTCCGACGCCTTGCGGACCCAGGGCGAACAGCTGAACACGCTGCTGGCGACGACCTCGGCGATTATTTACTCCCAGGAAATGCCGGATTTCCATCTGGAATTCATCTCGGAGTCGGCGCGCGACATCCTCGGGTTCACGCCCGAAGCCATTAGGGCGCCCGGCTTCTGGCAGGCGTCCATCCACCCCGAAGACCGCGACCGCGTCGTCCTCGGGCTCGCCTCACTCTTCGAACACGATCGGCTCGTCCACGAATACCGCCACCTGCACCAGGACGGCCGCTATCGCTGGCTTCGGGACGAGGTGCGCCTCGTGCGCGACCCCCACGGGCGGCCGCTGCGGGCGGTCGGCTCGAGCTTCGACATCTCGGGGCGCAAGGAGGATGAGGCGCGGCTCGCGACGCTGCTGATGATGCAGGAGCTCGTTGCACGCGTCTCGGGCGCCTTCCTGCGCGCTTCAGACGGAGGTGCGCATGCCGAGATCGCGCGCGCCCTCGGGGACCTCGGGACCCACAGTCGCGCCGACCGCGCCTCGATCTTCCTGTCGCGCGACGGGCTCATCAGCAACACCCACGAGTGGTGCCGAGACGGCGTTCCGCCCGAGCGCGAGCATCTGCAAAACCAGCTCGAGGAGACCTTCGAGTTCCTGCTCGCCCCGATGCGCGGTGGCCAGCCGCTCTATCTCCCGGACCTGGCGGCCCTGCCCGCCTCGGCCCACGACGAGCGGGAATTCCTGGCGGCCCAGGGCATCACGTCGCTGCTCGTCGTTCCGTTGCTCATCGACAGCCGCTTGCGTGGCTTCGTCAGCCTCGACAACCCGCATTTCACGCTGCTGTCGTGGTCCGAATATGCCGGCACCTTGCGTCTCTTCGCCGATGCTGTGGCGGCTGGCCTCCGGCGCGCCGAGGACGAGGGGGCGATGCACGCCCTGAACGCCGAGCTCCTTCGGCGTACAGACCGCCAGCAGGCGCTGCTCGAGCTGTCCACCGAGCTCGCCCGGGCCCAGTCCCGCGACCAGATCTTCAGCATCGTCGAGGCGCGACTCGTCTCGGTGCTCGGCGTCGAGCGCATCTCGGTCGCCGAGTTCGCCCCCGACCAATCGACCTATCGCGTCAGGTTGCTGAGCGAATACAACCCAACCCAGAGCCCGTCTTCGCCCCCGATCGACTTCGTCAACCCCGACCGCCCGCTGGGGGAGGCTGAGGGCTCGACCCTTGTCGGCACGGCCCTCGGGATGGCAGCGCAACTCGGGCGCCCGGTGACGACACGTGAATTTGCCATTTCCGATTTCTCGGATTGGACTCACCTCAACAATGCCCGAGGGTATAAGCAATTCGCAATCATTCCCATGCTCGGGTCGGTCGGCACATTCGGCACATTGAATGTCGAGAGCCACGCCGATACCCGATTGAGCGCCGAGGAGGTGTCCTGGATCGCCCAGTTCGGCACCCTGCTTGGCGCGCATCTGTCGATTCAGCAGGCGCGCGCAGACCTGCGGGCGCTCAATGACGCACTCGAAGAGCGTGTCCTGCGACGGACAGTCGAGCTGAGGGCGAGCGAGACACGCTTCGAGCGCCTGTTCCAGTACGCGCCACAGCCCATGCTCATGGTGGATCCCGGGGGGCAGGTGGTCCAGGCCAATGCGGGCGCGCGCACGGTCTTTGGGTACGAGGACCTGGCGCTCGTCGGGCAGCAGGCCTCGTCTCTCGTACCGGTCGAGGCCCTCGCGACCGAGGCTGGCGAGGTACGCGCGGAGGCGGGGGGCGACCACGTCTTCGAGGCCTACCGGGCCGACGGAGCGAACTTCCAGGCGGACGTCGGTGTCGTCTCGGTCGAAATCAACGGCGAGACCTACCAGTTGGTCGGCGTCTCGGACGTCAGCGCACGCGTGGAGGCCGAGGCCGCCCTGACCCGCTCGCTCCACGAGAAGGAGACCCTCCTCAAGGAGATCCACCACCGGGTCAAGAACAACCTGCAGATCATCTCGAGCCTCCTGATGCTGCAGAGCGACCAGATGCCGACGCCCGAGTCGCGGCTCCTGATGCAGGAGAGCGTCTACCGCGTCCGTTCGATGGCGCTCATCCACCAGCAGCTCTACGGGGTCGAGTCGCTCGAACGCATCGACCTCGGCGAGTACGCGCGCGCCCTGACGTCCTTCCTGCAGGCGGCCCTAGCCCCCGGGACGCGTATCGACGTGACGACGGACGATGTGCTCGTGACGATCGAGACCGCCGTGCCCATCGGCCTCATCCTGAACGAGCTGCTGACGAACGCCTTCAAGTACGGCAAGCCGACGGACCCCGAAGCCGAGCCCGAGGTTGGCGTGTCGGTGAGGCTCGCGGGGAGCGGGGATGAGGCGAGGATCGTCATCGCGATCCGCGACAATGGCCCCGGGCTGCCCGATGACTTCGATCCCGAGCTCGCGCAGAGCCTCGGCCTCCAGCTCGTCAGCGCGCTCACGCTGCAGCTGCGCGGGCGTCTCGACCTGCGGAGCGACGACGGCGCGCGCCTCGAGCTGTCGTGCCCAGTCAAGCAGGACTGAAGGCCCCGGTCGCCCACGTCACGCGCGCATCCGCACCAGCGAGGCTATCGGCTCGCCCCTCGGACCAGCCCGTGTGCGTTCGTTCTCGCCTACGATCGCGACATCTCTCGACAAACCCACGACATGTGACATGCTGCAGCACCCGATGCAGCGGGTGGCCAAGATGGCGGCAGTCACCTTGGTGTGTCTGGCGTGGGCGCCACGGGAGTTTCGACACGATGCGAGAGATGGGCGCCAACCGCCGCGGTTTCTACCGGGTCGTCTACCCCCGCGAGCTGCGACCCGTCTTTGTCGGCGCAGGCGGGCACTGGCCGGTCATCGACCTGTCGGAGGGCGGCATGCGGCTCTACGCCCGCGGCGACGCCATCCTCTCGTCCAAACCGCCGCCCGACACCGGGGACGAGCAAGCCGAGCCGCCACGTGTGGAGGGGACCGTGCGCCTGCCGGACAATCGCGGTCAGCACGTGGTCGCGGGCGTCGCGGTCTACCGCCTCGGACACAGCGTGGGCATCGCCTTCGACGCCACGGGTGGGGTCCCGATGCCGTCGATCATGGCCGAGCAGCGTCTGCTCATCAGGCTCGGCCACCTGCGGCGGGATGACCCGGACGAGCTCGCTGCACTCCGGGCGGAGCTTGGCCTGCGCGAGCCCTGACCGACGCGACCTCACCCGCCGAGGCGGAACAGCATGTGGCGCGTCGGTGAGATGCCGTAGCGCTGCGCGGTCGCGTCCATGTACTTCGGGCGGTTGAACACCTCGCGGTAGCCAGCGGCCTCGAGGACGGGCCCAAGTGGAGTCCGCGTGCCATCGGGCTCGAAGGTGGCGAGCTCCTCGCCGTGGTGTTCATCGGCGTTCGGCACGATGAAGCACCACGCCACGCCGGCTTTGGCAATGGCGCGGACCCACCAGGCCGCCGCCGCATGGGGCATCTCGGTGAAGCTGTGCACGTTGACCGCCACCGAGGGGCGTTCCGAGGCAAGGCGGGCCGAGACCTCGGGCAACGTGACGACCTCCGCCCGCGCGCTCGCGCCCCGACGCGCGAGGTACCACGACGCGAGGACCGACGAGTACGGGACGCCGTCCGTGGCGAGCACGCGGGCCGACGGGAAGGCTTCGGTGAGGCGCCACGCGAGGCGACCGTATCCGGCCCCGATGTCGAGGACGACGCGCCCGTCGAGCCCCCCGACCGCAGCATCGAGGACATTGAGCTCGAGCACCGAATCAAGGAGGTCGCGGCTTACGAGGCGCCCGCCGACCCGCGCCGTCGCGACCCCGAAGGCGCCGTCCTCGGTGAGGCGCGACAGCAGCCCGAGGCGGTCGGCCGCCGCGACAGCTGGGGCCGTCACGAGGAAGGCCCGCTGGTCATTGCCATCCCGTCCCTGCCAGAGGTAGGCATTGTCAGCCCGCAGCGCAGCCGGGTCGACGTCCTCGGCGAGGTAGTCATCGGTCCAGATGGAGGCCGACGACGCCGGGTGACCTTCACAAGCCGCCGCGAGCGCGCGCACAAACGGGTGGTCCCGACCGGGTGGCGGCGCATCGGGGGCCCAGCTGGCGAAAGACACCTTGGTCATGCCGCCGTTGTCCCACGCCGGGCGGGCGGGCGCAAGACGGCGCGGTGACCGGCAATGACAGGTCGTGACGGGGTCAGGTCACAGGGCGGCCTCGATGGCAGCGACGACCTCGGGGGCGTCAGGCTTGGTGGCGGGCGAGAAGCGGGCGAGCACCGCGCCATCCCGGCCGACCAGGAACTTCTCGAAGTTCCAGGTGATGTCGTCGCCGCGCCCAGCCTCGCTGCCGACCAGCCACTGGTAGAGGGGGCTGCGCCCGGACCCGTTGACGTCCTGCTTCTCGAGGAGCGGGAAGTCGACACCGTACCTGGTCGCGCAGAACCCCGCGATCTCGTCGGGCGAGCCAGGCTCCTGCCCGAGGAACTGGTTGCACGGCGCGCCGACCACGACGAAGTCGCGCTCGGCAAAGCGGTGATACAGCGCCACGAGGGCCGTGTACTGCGGGGTCAGGCCACAGCGACTCGCCACGTTGACGAAGAGCACGGCCTTGCCCGCGAGTTCCTCCTGCGGGAGGTCCTGCCCGTCGAGGCGACGCAGCGGGATCGCCGTGAGAGCCTCGGGCCCGCCCTCAGGGGCCTTGCCGTAAACGACGCGATTCGCGGCCGAGACGACGGCCCCTTTCAGCTTCTCGAGCATGTCCTGACGCTCCTCTCCGACCTGCGGCCGGCATGAGCCCCTCAGGTGTGCACGGTCTCCATCTTGTCAAGCCCGCGCCTCGGAGCGCACGCGGCGACGTTCCTGTCGAAGGCCACGCAGCGCGCCATGGCCTCGGCTTGTCGTCGGTGAAGCGGACGTGCGTCGAGGGGCGCCCTCAGGCTGGGGGCTCGGTGATAGGCGTCGCGCCGGGCACGAGGTCGACGGAAGCCGAGCCGAGCATCGCACCCGAGGCCGCGTCGAGGAAGGCACACGCGAGCGCGCCAGGGGCTGGCTGCCACAGCGCGAGCCGGAGCGCCTGCCCAGCCACCGCCTCGCGACCGTAGAACAGCCCGACCCGGTTCAGCCAGCGGGGCCCGACGCAGTCCGCGGGCAGGTCGCCCGCGATCGCGGCGGCCGCGCGGGCATCCTCGGCGAGGGCGAGCCACGTCGCTGCGTTGACGTGGCCGAAGACGTCGAGGTCGCGCGGCGCGACGGTCAACGCATGGACATGCAGCGGGGCCACGGGGGACTCGCGCGGGAGGTCGGCGTCGAGGAGGCGCGGCGGGAAGGCCCACGAGACCGGGCTCACGAAGGAGCGCGGACGACCACCACGCTCCGTCTCGGGTCCGGCCACCTCGCGCTCCGCCTCCAGGCCTCCGTCGCGGGTCGGCAAGGGATCTGCGGCCTGAACGGCAGACGCAGCGCGATACGCGTCAGGGATCCGGGCCATCTGGCGCGCGCCGTTCAACCAGACCCCTGTGACGCGCGCCCGCGCGACGAGCGCCCCGTCGTCCGCTCGCAGCGCCTCGTGCAGCACGTCGGCGGTCGCGCGTCCGCAGCGGGCGAGCCGCGTCTCCATCCGCAGCGCGGTGCCCATCCCGACACGGCGCCGCAGCTCGAGCCGCTGCTCGCGAACCACAAAGAAATGTGAATCGTGTATGTATTCAAGCAGCCCGAGCACGGGCTCCTGCATGATGCGCCAGCGCAGGTGCTCGAAGTAGCGCAGAAAGGCCTGCGGCGTGACGGTCGCGGTGGCGTCGATCTCGGTGCCGCGCGTGACCAGGCTGTGCACGAAGCAGGGCGGGACCGTCATGCCCCGCCGCCACCAGAGGGGGTCTCGACCCCAATTGGTTGCTGATGACGAGCCTTCCAGACCTCGTACGGCATGCCGTGGATGGCCTCGCGCGCCGCCGGGTCGGAGAGCGCCACACCGGCCTGTTCCGCCTCGGCGCGCAGCCACTTGGCGAGGCAGTTCCGACAGAAGCCCGCGAGGGTCATCAGGTCGAGGTTCTGGACATCGGTGCGACCCTGCAGGTGGGCCACGAGCCGGCGAAAGGCGGCGGCCTCGATGGCGTCCCGGGTCGCGGGCGGCAGGGCATCGAGCGCGGAGGGAGCGAGCGGGGGTGTCGTGTCGGCCATGGGTCGCTTGTAAGTGCGATCCCACGCTTCGCGCAACGGATGCGTGGACCGTGGGACAACACGCTCCCCGAGCGCGCGCTCCCGAATGCTGCGTGGTCTCCGCGGACGCCGTCGATCGGCGGAGGTCATGGCGCAGGACCCGGGGCAGGTCCCGGCGCGACTGACAAGCCCGCTGGGTCTGCGGGCCCCACAGGCGTTCGCAGCCGCCACCTGGCGCAGAGCCACGACCGCGTCCCGCATGAACCACACCGAACCACACCCGCGGGCGCTTGACTGTCGCGAGACTTGCCCCCATGAACGCCCGGTCGCGCGCCGCCCCACGGTCGCGCGGCCTGCAGCCGAAGGTGAGGAGACCGCTCATGCGCACGCTCAAGACCGTGTCCCTGTGCTCTGCCGTCATCGCCCTCGCGTGGGCCTGGTCCCGCACGGGTCACGCCGTCGACCCGACGCCGAGACTGCTGCCGAACGGGACAGGCGACGGCTACGCCGACTACGCCCCTGACGCCTTCGGCAACCTCGTCTCGACCGAATGCGGCGGCGGCTTCAACGCCGACGGCAGTCTGAAGCCTCTTGGCGCCGCCGAGTTCGATCCGCTCGACGCGATGCTGCCTGCGGCCCGTGGTCGCGGCGGCATCATGTGCTACGGCGGCCTCTTCCTGTTCTCGCCCGACGCCCAGACCCGCATGGTCCTCGCCGACAGCGGCCAGAACTGGGGCGGCGGCCAGCAGACCTACCCGGATGGCACGCCACTCGCGCCAGCGCCGCACCCAGCGGACCTGCTCGAGGACGGGTGGACGGGCCCGCAGCGCACCGTCCGGAAGACGCGCTTTCGCCTTCACGCCTTCCCCGGGCTCGAGGTGACGCTTGAACAGCGCGCGGCCTGCGCCACCCTGACGCAGGTCTACCGTTTCACGAACGTCTCGCAGGCCCCGCTGACCTTCCGAGTTACCCAGGTCGCGGACACGGACCTCGGCTTCGGCAGCAACTTCCTGAACAACTGGGGCTACAAGGACCCGACGGACCCCTCCTTGTCCTGGGTCACGAACAACGCGCGCGACGTCTCGGTCCGCATGAGCCACCGCATCGACCCCGACCAGATCTTCGAGGGGTGGCGCATCAAGGTCCAGAACTCGGCTGGTTGGGAGCGGCTGCGGGCGCCCATGTACTACGGATTCCCGGTCCCGGGCGCCCATGACACCCCGCGATGCCGACGCGATCCAGCCGCCGCCGCCTGTCCCGCGGCCAACCACCTGAACGACATCTTCCTCGCGGTCTCGGGAAGTCACGCCAACTCTTACTTCATCACGCCAGATGGCGGATCAGCCGCCGAGGTGGCTGGCGATCGGACCGGACCGGCCGGCGGCCCCGACGGATGGTCCGACGCGAAGTGGGACGTGGCGCAGTCGCTGCAGTCGCTGTTCACGCTCCCGCCTGGCGAGACGCGCGAGTACGCCACGCGCTACGAGGCGTATCCTGCTGCGTGCAAACTTCACACGAACGCCGGCCCGGATGCCCCGGTCGCGGTCGCGCTCGCCACCGCGTGCGAGGCGACGGTCACGCTTGACGGCTCGACCTCCGTCGTCGCGAGCGCCACCCCGGGCGACACCTTCACCTACACCTGGTTCGACGACGCCGGACGCGAGGTCGCGACAGGCCCGGTCGCAACCCTGACGGTCGCTGGTGCGCGCGAGCACCGCTTCGACCTGCGCGTCTGCAACACAGGCGGCCAGTGCGACGTCGACACCACGACCATCGTCGCGCACGACGACACCGGGGCCTGTCGCGACACGGACGGCGACGGCCTGACGGACAGGGAGGACCTCGATGACGACGACGACGGGCTGTCGGACGCGGCGGAAGGCACGGCCGACAGCGACGGCGACGGCGCGACCGACGCCCTCGACCGGGACAGCGACGACGACGGCGTCCCCGATCTGGTCGAGGCGGATGACGGCGACGGCGATGGCGCGACGCTGCGCGAGGTCGTGGCCGACGCCGACCGGGACGGCGCCATCGACGGGCGCACGAAGGTCGACGTCGGACGTGACGGCTGGGACGACCGGTACCAGTCGGCACCGCCAGGCCTTGTCGATCACGACGGCGACGGCCTCCCGGACGTCCGGGACACCGATGACGATGGCGACAGGGTCCCGACCCGCCTCGAGTGCCCTGACGGCCGAACCTGCCCGGGCCGTACGTCTGACGGGCGGGCCTTGCCCGACTACCTGAACATCGACGACTTCGCGTGCGGTGCGCTGCTCTCGGTCGGCTCGGGCCCGTGGCTCGGGGCGGGCGGCTTCGCCTCTGGCCGTTGGCTCCCAGCGGACGCGACGCTCGCGGCGGTGGCGCGCGACGGGCAGACGGGCGCGCTCCTCGCGGTCGATGACACGGGCTGGTTGCTGCGTGTGACGCCTGGCGACGCGGAGGTCCTCGCGGATACGGGGCTCGGAGCGGGTGTCACGGGGCTCGCAGCCGACCCATGGGGCGAGGTCGTCGTGGCCGCCCAGCCGCTTGGATCCACGACCGCACTCTACGACATCGCGCTCGCGACCGGCGCGGTGAAGCTGCGCGCGACGGTGGACGGGCGCGTGCACGACCTGGCCTTCGATGAGGCGGGCGGCCTTGTCCTCTCCCGCACCCTCGGCACGATCCACCAGCTCGTGTTTCCGGACCGGACCGTGGGCACGACAGCCATCTGGCAGGGACTCGTCATCGAGCCAGGTGGTGCTGTCCTCGGCCTCACCGCGACGAACGCCGCGATGCTGTCGCTCAGCCGTGTCGACCGCGTCACCGGGGCCGCGACCCACCTCTTCAGCCCCACGCGCGCGTGGCATCCGGCCCACACCCCAGCGGCGCTGCTCGACCTTGCCCGCTGCCCGCCAAACCGTGCGCCCGCCGCGAGCCCCGACTGGGTCGTGACGGCCCACGAGACCCCCGTCACGGTCCGCCCGCTGGACAACGATCGCGACCGGGACCTCGTCGGGACCGCCTCCGGCCTGGTCTTCACACCCGGAGCCGTCACGCCGCCCGTGGCTGGCGCTGGCCTCTTCGCGGACACGCGGGACCCCACCCGCCTACTGGTGACACCGCCTGCAGGGTGGGTTGGCGCCATTCGGTTTCCCTATGCCATCAAGGACACGCACGGGCTCGGGGACACCGCCGAGGTCGTCGTCTTCGTCGCGCCCGACGCCCGGGACGACCACCACGCCCGCGTCAGCGGCGCGCCCCCGGAGGCACGCTCCGTCCTCGGCAACGACGTTCTCGGGGGCCGGACGGACGCATTCGTCGTGCTCGGGGCCGAGGCGCCTGCGTGGGCCTCCATCGACGGCGGTCGCCTCGTGCTCGCCCCGCCGCACGACCTGTCGGGCAACTTCGAGGTGCCCTACCAGGCCTGTGTGCCGACGGGCCTCGAAGACCCGAGCGCGCCTAGCGAGGCGTGCGACGCGGCGACGCTGCATGTCCGCATCAACGCCACTCCGACCCTCTCCGACGCCTCGGACGCGACAACGACGGGCGGCGAGGAGGTCGTCCTCGACGTCGCAGACCTGTTCGCGGACCCGGACGGGATCGCGCCAGACCTCTCGACCCTCGAAGCCTTGCCCGTGGCGGATACGGACTGCGGCCTGACGGTCAGTCGTGAGCCCGCCTCCTCGGTCCTCGTGGCGAGCCCCTCGGCCGAGCCCGAGGTCTGCACGCTGCGCCTGACGGTGTGTGATCTCGGCGTCCCTGCGGCTTGTGCGACGGCCCTCTGGACGGTGACGGTCAATGACCCACCGCGTGCTGGCCAGGTCGCGCTGACGGTCATCCCCGGGGCCTCGCGCGAGGTGGCGCTCTCGGAGTTCCTCGCAGCGACGTCCTTCGGTCGAATCGACGGGGGGCTCGACGCGACGCGCCTCGGGCTCGCGACCACACCCCTCGCAGCGACCGGCCCCGTCGCCATCGGGACCGGCGGGGGCCTGTGTGCGCTCGACCCCGAGGCTGGCGTCGTGCGGTACCTGGCGCCCGACGCGACGGGGCCGGACAGCTGCGTCCTCGAGGTCTGCGAGGCCGTGCCAGCCGACGGGAGCGCCTGCGGACATGTGACCCTCGCAGTCGACGTGGCCGATGCCCTCGCCGTGCTGCCAGAGGTGCGGGTGGTCGCAGCGGGCGACGCGCTGACGCTCGACGCGGCGGCGCTGCTCGCGAATGACAGCGGGGCCGACGCAACGACCTTCGCCCTCCTCGAGACGACCGCAGGACCGCTCGCCACCCTCACGCCCGAGCGCGTCACCATCGCCACGGGAGAGACCGATGGCGGCACGTATTACGTACGATACCGCGTGTGCGGTCGCATCGACGCATCGGATTGCGCAGAGGTGAATGCTGCAGTCATCGTTCGACGCGCTCCGTCGCTCGAGAACGCCACGATCTGGCGCGGGCTCGGGACCCATGAGGCCACGCTGAACCTCGCCCCGGGCTTCCGTTCGGACTACCCGGTGCGGCCGGACAGCCTCAGCGTGACGCGCTCGGAGGGGTCAGGCGCGGCACTCCCGAGCGGCGCGACCCTGACGCTCCGCCCGACGGATCCCGACGCGCCAGCGGCCTACCTCACGGAGGTGCGAGTCTGCGACGCGCCCGACCTGACGCTGCCGTGCCCGGCCGCCCCTGCGACCCAGACGCGCCGCGTGACGTTCTGTGGGCCAGTCCCGATGGCCAGCGCCTGCGCCTCGGCCACGGTTCGCTGGTTCTGGAACGATGGCCCCGCCCTGCGCGCCTTCGCGTCCACGGTCCTCGGCGGAGCCACGCTGACCCGCCTGCTGCGAACCTCGGACGACGAGGGCCTCATCCGCGACACGGCGGTCATTCACGGCGACGACCCCAGCGACGGCGACACGGACGGCCTTGACCTCGTGAGCGTCGGTGTCAGCCACACCTACGACCCGCTCGCCGGGGTGGCACCTGCCGACTTCGGCGAGGCCACCCACCTCGATCGGGGCGTGGGCGACGGCGCCTGCTCGGTGGTCCGGGGCCTCGACTCCGGCGAGGCGACCGCCGTGGTGATGCTTGTCCCGGAGCGGGCGGGCCAATGGACATGCTGGGTCCAGGTCTGCGAGGAGCGCCCTGCGGATGCGCCCGCCTGCACCGTGACGCCCCTCCGCGCGACAGTCCCCGAGGGGGAGACCGAGGCCCGCGACGATCGCTGGTTCATCGCGACAGGCTCGAACCTCGAGGTCAGCGCGGCCTACGGACTCGGCGAAAACGACACGATCCTCGATGCAGGTGCCCCCGACTTCTCCGCGGGGCCCCTCGTCCCAGGCTCCGCGGGCACGCTGGTGGTGGCGCCCGAAGGCGCGCTGCGCTTCGAGCCGACCCCCGGCTTCATCGGGGAGGCGACCTTCCCCTACACGCTCAAGGACGGCCTCGGCCAGCGTTCGGACGCCTCGGCGACCATCGTCGTCAACGACCCGCCGAACCTGACACCCGCGACCCTCGCACTCGACTCGGGGGAGACCGCGACCCTGGGGCTCGCCTCGGTCGTCCTGAACACCGGGGGGTGGCACGGCGACGAGGCCGAGGACGGGGATGACGATGCCCTCGCGCAGGCCCTGGTGCGGGTGGGAGCGGGCGATGACCGTGGCGCCTCGACACGGCTTGGCAGCGATGGCGAGTGCGCGGCCCTCGTCAACGGTGACCTGCGCGTCCTCGCGCCGACAGAGCCCGGGATCTGGACCTGCGAGGTGCAGATCTGCGAAGAGCTCCCGGCGGAACCGCCACGCGCCTGCTCGACCACGTCCATCTCGGTGACCGTCGCGCGGCCTGCGATCGAGGCGGTCGACGACGTCTTCTTCCTCGCCGGCGGCGGGCGCCTCTCGGAGCGGGCGCCCGGAGTCCTCGCCAACGACACCGGGGTCGGGCTGTCATCCCTTGCGGTCGATGAGACACCCCCGGGCGCCTTTGCCCTGCTCGCGACCGGCGCCCTCGAGTGGACCCCGCCAGCCGATTTTGCGGGCGTCCAGCGCTTCGCGTATCGCGCCACGGACCGCTTTGGCTCGACCGACGAGGCGACGGTGGCCGTGACGGTCAATGACCCGCCGACCCCGCGCGACGTGGCGCTGACACTCGCGCCCGGAGACGAGGCGACGGTCCCGACCGCGTCGCTGGTGGCCGATCTCGGCACGGTCTCGGGGGATGACCCACTGGACGGGGACATCGACGGCCTCGCGCCGGGCCGGACGCGCCTCGAGGGCGGCCGCGCGGTCCGCGTCCTCGGCGGTGACGGCGTCTGCAGCGTCCTCGCGGGCGGTGACGTCATCGTGCAGGCCCCGACCTCGGCTGGAACCTACCCCTGCGCCGTCAGCGTCTGCGAGGAGCGCCCCATCGCGGCCACGGGCGTCTGCGCGCTCGCGCAGGTTGTCGTGACCGTCCCCGAGGGGCAGACGGAGGCCCGTGACGACCGTTACGCGACCCTCGTCGGCGTGCCGCTCGCGGTGAACGAGGCGGACAGCGGCGTCCTCGGGAACGACGCGGTCCTCGGCGGAACCTCGGGCGTCGCGAGCCTCGTGTCAGGACCGCCCGAGGCCGAGGGGACGGTCGGGCTC
>SYAK01000141.1 GCA_005788935.1 Pseudomonadota bacterium | reverse complement strand
GGCGCTCCGCCGTCGCGCCAGCGGCGCCAGACGTCGAACATGCGCAGGTCTTCGCCCCCGCTGCCGATGGTCACCGCGAAGGTGTCAGGGGTGCTGCGCAGGGTCTCGTGCTTCGGGCACGCGGGCCCGTAGGCGCCGGGCGCCTTCGCGTAAGCGGCGCCCTCGATAGCGGTCTGCGGCAGTTGCGGAAACGCCTCGAACGACGCACGGACGAGCTCGCCGAAGATCCGGAGATCCATCACCTCACCCCCGCTCCGCAGGCCGCCCTTGACGTAGACATCCGAGATCAGGCCATCCGACAGCCCTTGCCGCACAAAGAAAGGCGTCGTCAGGTGATTGAGCATCACGAAGGTGTCCGAGGCACATTTCCACGCGCCGCCCGTCGCCCCATGCGACGCCTCGCAGCTCGCCTCGGGCGCCGCCTTCCACAGCGTGTCCTGCGCCACCTTGCCCCGCTGCAGGAACGCCTCCGCGGTGCAGGTCCGAATCTCCTCGCAGTACAGGCTCTTCTCGAAGTCGAGCACGGTCAGGTCCGGCCCGAAGGTCGAGTCGATGAGCCCGGAGAGCGCCACATCAGCGTTGTGTTCGCGCAGGCTCTCGCCGAGCCAGTCGAGGTTGAACGTCACCCCTCCGCCGCCCGCCGAGGCCCCTGCAAAGACCACCTCTGTCGCGTCGTCGAGGTCTGGCATCGGCGTCGCATCAGGCCCCCACGTCAGCGCCGCACCCGCCTCGCCGCGCAGCGTCGCCACGGCCGCCTCGAGGATGCGCCGCCCGAGGAAGTGCATCCGGAAGGTCACCGGCGCCCCTGTCTGTGGATGGCGTGTGTCAATCGTCACGTCTCGCGCCGTCCCGCGCCACGTGTCCGATGAGCAGTACTTCAGCAGCACGTGGTTCCACCCACCGAGCGGGTTGTCGACCGCGGGGCCGTCCGACTCGTCGGCGCGCAACAGGATGCCTTTCCCGCTCGTCCGCGCGGGCGCCGTGGCGCTCGTCATCTGCGTACGGCTGAAGTTCGTGTCCACGCTGCACCAACGATTCGCGCACGTCTCCATCGTGTTGCAGGCGCCGCCGCCCATCAGCTCGATGACCCACTTGTCGGCGTCTTCGCGCCGGGCGGCTGGACGGACGTAGATGACGGCGTCACTGCCATCGTTGCACAAGGCGTCCGGAAAGCGTGTCGTATCAAGCACCTTTCGCTCGAGCGCGAGCGGCGACAGGCTGTTCGCGAGCCCACCCACGTCGCCGTCGACCCCGCACGCGAGGACCTCCCCGATGCGCGGCACGGCTGGCGCGACCGGGTCGCTGCCCGAATCGGCGGCCGTGACCTCTGGCCCCTCGGTCGCCACGTCCGCCCCGACGAGCGCGTCGCCTGGCACAGGCTTCTCGGCCCCGCCGTCACAACCGCCCGCGACCAGCCCAACCGCGAGCGCGGACGCCCGGAACCCACGCATGCAACCCTCAGTCCACGTCTTCATGCGACCTCCACAGCGCCAAGGCGCGGGTCCTGGGGCCCATCGACCTCCTGGATCTCGACCCCGTGACGTTTCAAGTAATCGATGCCGTTCTCGCCGGCGTAACCCTTGGTGACCACGATCACACGCTCAATCCCTGCGTGATGAATCATCTTGGCACACATCATGCATGGCTCGCCCGTCACGATGAGCCACGCCCCGCGCGTCGCGACCCCGCTCGCCGCCGCGTTGCAGACGACGTTCATCTCGGCGTGGTGGCAGCCAAGCTCCATGCGCGTGCCGCTCACGACGCCGAGCGTGTCGCGGAGGCAGGTCTCGCCGCCACAGAGCTCGCCACCGCCGCGCGGGCCGCCATTGTAGCCATCCATCAGGATGACGTTGCGCCCCGGGTCGAGGAGCAGCGCCCCGAACTTCCGGCGCGGGCAGTTCGAGGCCTTGGCGAGCGCGAGACACTGCTCGATGCGGATCCGGACGTGCTTTTCCTTCATGTCGACGCTCTCCTTGTCGCGGGTCACCTCACGGGACCCCGAGCCGCAGCCTGCACTTACCACGCCCTGGGCACGCCGACGAGCCCTGACGGGCCTTCATTGGCCTTCATTCGGCTGGCGGAGGCGGCGGCTGAGGCGTCCCAACCCCCGGCTGCGCCACCGAGCCCGGCTCGGCCACGCGGGTCGCGACGAAGCCCACCTCGACACGCCGCACCCGCTGCCCGCCGACGCCGCGACGCGCCTGTCCCTCGAGGACCCCGACGACGAGGTCGCCGAGCACGGTCTCGAGCGTCATCGTCTCGACGTCGACGAGCCAGTGATCGCCGCCCGCCGTCCTGAGCGACAGCACCGACCCCGACAGCGACGGGGCCCCGAGCGTCACGCCCGCGAGGTCCTCCGTCGCCGAGCCAGCCGGAACGGCGACGCGCAGGACGCCCCGGAGCGCCGGCCCCGTCAGCGGCTCGTCGTCCTCGGCCTCGAGTCGCAGGTAGGCCGCGTCACCGAGTCGTTGCACGATGACGAGGGTGTAAGGCAACAGGACGTCGAGGGTCTCGAGCCGCACCCGCGTCCAGTAGCCCGCGTCCGGCACCCGATACCCTGGCGTTCCTGGTGCGATAGGGCCCCCGCCACCGGGCTCGGGGTGTGCGACAGGCATCGGCGGCGCCTCGACCCGCATGACCTCGCGCACCGGCGACTGCGTCATGCCAGGACCGGGCTCGTCGATCTCGAGCCACTCGGCACAGCCCCCCAGCGACGCCGCCGCGAGCAGCGCCAGCCAGGGCCGCCCGCGACGGGCTCGGACCATCAGCCCTTCTTGCCGAGCGCCTTCATCAGCGCCGCACCGAGGCTGCCGACACCACCGGCGCCGGTCTCGGTCTCGTCCCGGTAGGCGACGGTCGTCCCGGAACCCCCGCCACGCGGACCCCGGAATTCGTCGCGCCCGCCGCGGCTCTCGCGGACATCGCGCAGCGTGTCGTTGCGGCGCGCGCGCACATCGTCCCCGCGCTCGGCGAGGCGGGCGATCTCTTCGGCGTCGCGCCGCGTCAGGGCGATCTTCCGCTCGCCTGCGTCGACCCGCAGGATTCGCGCCGAGACGGCCTTGCCGACGCGGAACTCGTCCGCGAGGCTGCGCCCACCCGTCTGCGACTCGCTGCCAGGCAGGAGGCCCGTGATGCCCGGCTCGATGCTGATAAAGACGCCGAAATCCGCGACCTTCTCGACGGTTCCGTTGATCTCCGCGCCGACGGGGAAGCGCAGCTCGATCCCCTCCCACGGGTCGGCGGTCAGGGCCTTCAGCGACAGCGACACGCGCAGCCGCTCGAGGTCGACCTCCTGCACCTTGACGCGCACGACGTCGCCGACCTTCAGCAGGTCCTTCGGGTGCCGCACGCGGTAGTGCGCCATGTCCGAGATGTGGACGAGGCCCTCGACGTCGGGCGCGAGCTCGACAAAGGCCCCGAAGGTCTCGAGCCGCTTGACCGTCCCAGCGACCGCCTGGCCGACCTGCAGCTTCTCGGCCGCGAGCTCGAACGGGTTCGCGCGCGCCTTCTTCAGCGACAGCCCGATACGCTCGCCGTTGTTGGTAATTTCCAGCACCTTGACGTCGAGCTCCTCGCCCAGCGCCACGACCTGCGAAGCATCCTCGACGCGGCCCCACGCGAGCTCGGACATCGGGATGAGCCCGTCCTTGCCGCCGAGGTCGACGAAGACGCCGAACTTCTGGATGTTGCGAACGCGCCCGCGCACGACCTGGCCCGGCGCGAGGCTCGCCATCAGCGCCTCGGCCCGGGCCGCGGCACTCGCCTTCAGCAGCGCGGTGCGCGACACGACAGGCGAGCCACCGTCGCGCAACTCTGTGATCTTGAAGTCGAAGACGCGCCCGATCATCGTCTCGGGGTTCTCGACGCGGACGGTGTCGATCTGGCTGTGCGGGCAGAAGGCCCGCGTCTTGCCGATCTCGACCTCGTAGCCACCCTTGTTGTGCGCCGTGACCTTGCCCTCGACGACGAGCCCGCCCTCGTAGGCCTCGCGGATGGCGGCCGACGTGGCCTCCTGACCGAGCTTCGTCCGGATCTGCAGCCCGTGTGTGCTGCGCCCTGACACGGTGCCTTCGACGACGTCGCCGATCTTCACGACGAGGTTGCCGTCGGCATCGCGGAGCTCGTCCTTCATGATGAAGCCGGTCTCTTTCTGGCCGAGGTCGAGGAAGACCTCCTCGCCGTGGACGCTGATCGACTCGACGACGCCTCGGACGCGCGCGCCGCGCTCGAAGGACACCGCAGCGGCCGCCTCGCCAGCGCCCATGAACGCCGCGAAATCAACGTCTTCGGCCACGGTTACAGGGCCGGCCTTGGCGGTGACCGGCGGGGTGTCCT
>SYAK01000140.1 GCA_005788935.1 Pseudomonadota bacterium | reverse complement strand
GCCGTCGCCGATGGCCACCGCGACCGCCATGTACCACTCGGGCAAGAACCCGCTGCGGCGCGTCGGCCGCGACACGGACGAGGTCGTCATCCCGCGCGGGCTGCGCATCCGTCGGCTGCACAAGGCGTTCTGGCGCTACCACGACCCGGAGAACTGGCCCACGCTGCGCGAGGCGCTCATCGCGATGGGTCGGAAGGACCTCATCGGCAACCGCCCGGGCTGCCTCATCCCGTGGGAGGACACCGCCCCGCTGCCGCTATCGAAGAGCGACAAGGCGGGCCCGCGCGACGCCTCCGACAACCCGCGGACGACCCGCGGAGGCCGCTTCCAGACGCAGCACACCGGCGTGGCCAACGCGGCTCGCCCCGCGACCGCGGGCAAGCCCGTCGCGGCGCGCTCCCCCGAGGGTCGCGGGAACCGGTCGAGCGCGAAGGCATCCACCAGCCAGCCGCCTGCGCGCCCCGCCCCTCGACGCCCGCGCTGAGACACGGCCTCAGGGCGCGTCAGTGAGGGTGTCTGGCCGCAGCGCGTCCGTCACGGGCTTCATCACGGCCCCGAGCACGGCCCCGACCAGCGCCTCGCCGTGGGTCGCGAGGAAGTCCGCGTCGACATTCAGCGCGCCGTCCGACGGCACGAGCGGCGCCACATAGTCGGCGACCACGCGGCGCAACGTCGCGACGAGGGCCCCGTCCTTCCAGAGCGTCTCGAAGGCCGCGAGCCCGCCTCCCTCCGACAGGACTGCGGACTCGGTCGCGAGCAGCTCGCGCAACGTGGCGTCACGTCGGTCGTCGGCGAGGACGTCGAAGAGGGCGGCGAGCCGGTCGCGCGCGTCGCTGTCAGAGGCCATGCGGCTCCGGACTGCCCGATCGAAGGCGTCGCCGAGGCCGTCGGCCGAGGTGTCGTCGGGCGCGCTGGCCTTGACCGCGTCCTCGAGGGCGCGACGTACGGCGCGGTCAAAGGCGTCGCCCGAGGGTGAGGCGACGCTCGCGTCGGCGTCGGGGGCGGGCCCGCGCCGACGGTGGGTCGCGTTCTCGCCGCCGACCGGGTCGAGGAGCAAGCCCATGCTGATGTGGGCCGCGGTGCCGAGGACGGCGAAGTCCGCGCCATCGGTGCGGCAGATGAGCCAGAACTCGCTCGTCGCGCGGGCCGCCACATGTTCGATCGCGAGACCGATGGCGCCGCGGTTGGCGAGCGGGTGCTCGCGGCACGGCAGCGGGGTGAAGCGCACGTCGGGTCCAGCCGTCCCCGCGAGCATCGCAAGCGAGCTACGCGCGTCGGCCCGCGTGTCGCCGACCGCCACCCCGAGCGCGCTGACGGTCGGGTGCGTCGCGAGCAGCTCGGCGAGGCGCTGTGCCTTGGCGATGAGGCGCGCCGAGAGCGGCAGCGACGCCCAGGTCCCAAGCCCATCCCAGAGCCCGAGGAGGAAGGCCTGTGCGAGCCCCACCTCGGTCGTGGCCCCGAGCGCCTTCCAGGCCCCGTCGACGTCGCGCGCGAGGAGCAGGCGCACCGTGCGACGCCTCGGCGCGGGCGCCCCGTCGAGCACTGGCGGCCCGACCGTCAGCGACGCGAGGGCCCGCTGCCCATCATGCGACAGCCCGCCGCCATGGATGACCTCGAGTGTCTGCCCGCGGACGAGGCACGCGTTGACGAACCCGCGCAACCCCTCGGGCGCGTCGAGCGAGCGGGCGAGGATGAGGCCGCGCAGCGCGGCCGCATCGCGATTCGCATAAGCCACCTGAAACGCGATTGCGACGTCGGTGACCTCGCCCGCCGCGGCCGTGTCGTCCTGCATCACAGCAACCCGAACGTCAGGTAGCTCACCGCGGTGCCGCCCATCGACGGCTGGAAGGTGCCGCCGTTCTGCCGGAAGAGGCGCTTGAGCCTGCTGCCATCGAAATCGCCCCGCGTGTACCAGCACTCCGCGAGCTCCTCCTCATCGGTCCCGCCCTCGCGGATGACGCCCCACAGATCGCTCTGACCCGAGCTGTACTCGAGCAGCGACTCGATGGAGCGGCGGTCACCTTCGGCCGCGACGCCCGAGAACAGGTTGTTCAGCATCTGGCCGCGGACTGCCGTCGGCGTGCCGCGGTGCTCGCCCGCGGTGATGGCGCGCCGGGTGTAGACGTCGGCGTTCCACCACTTCTCGATGGCGGCCGAAGGGTTGCGCGCGACCTCGATGAAGTTGTTCCACCACTCTGGCAGGTACGGGATGATCAGGTTCTTGTATTTCCCCCAGAAATCGATGACCCGCATCACGCTGGTGATGAGGCGCCCGAGGTCGCCGGTCACGAGCTTCCAGCAGAGGACGAGCACGAAGGCGATCGGCCCGAGCATCGCGCCGCCGATGAGCGCCATGAGCTGCTCGATGACGAACGACACCGCGCCCGCGACCTCACCGAGCTCGCCGACCATCTGCATCTTCTGGTCGAGCTCGCCATTGCCCGACGAGCTCTTCGGCTGGTCCTTCTTCTCGCCCGCCATCTGCGAGCCGCTCTCCATCTGCGGCTCGCCGCCGCGCGCCTGCGGGGCGGGCGGGTTGCGCGGCTGGCTCAGCTGCTGCGCGGCGGCCTGCGACGTCTGACGCGAGGTGTCGGCCGAGACGCCCGTCGTCGCAGCTGGCGTCCGCTGCCCGTTCTCCTGCGGGGCCTGCGGCTGGTCACCGAACTTGAAGGTCTTGCCGTACTCCCACTTGAAGACCTGCCCGAGGTCAAAGGAAAGACCCGGAAACTCCTCGCGGAAATCCTTCCCCGCGAGCCCGGCGACGACGTACGGCTTCACGCCGACGCGTGCGGTCGGCGCGAAGCTGACGCCCATGTTCAGCTCGCCCCAGTACTTCTGACCATCCGAGTTCAGGTTGACGCCGCCGTTGATGAGGGCGTCACCCGAGACCTCGGCCGTACCGAGCGCGCCAAGGCCGAGGCTCGCCACCACCGCGTCCACGCGCGCGTCGGCGTAGGCCATGACAGCCGCCTTGATGCGCAGCCCCCAGTTCATCTGCGCCTGCGCGTTCGTAAAGATTGGCGCGCTCATCCGCTTCGGGAAGAAGTTGTCGAAGCTGATGCTGCCGCTCATCGTCAGCGGCAGCATGTCGACGCCAAGCGAGCCCTCAGCCCCGACGTTGAGCGAGATGGGCACGGGACCGGCCGCAAAGCGCATCGCCATCGAGAAGAGCTTCAGCTGCTTCTTGAACAGCTCACGGCCCTGCATGACCGCGGCAGGCCCGACGTTCAGCGTGCCGCCGAGCTTCGGGTCGAGGGTCTGGTCAAGGTGCGCGCGCACCTGACCGCCGATATAGTGATTGACCCGGAAATCGAGCGTCCCATCGGCCGCCCAGGTGTTGTCCTTGTTGTACTGGAAGTCGACCCGGCCGCGCAGGTGGCGGCCCTTCGCGGCCTGATCCTTCAGCATCTCGACCTCGATCCAGCCCTTCGCCTCGTACTCGTCGCGGCCACTCTCGCAGCTGTAGCTCAGCTTCTCGAAGCCGCCCTGGAGATTCAGGGCGGGCACCGTGAGGCGCCCATTGTTCGCCTCGAGGCGGCGCAGCAAGTTGTTCCGGATAAGAATGCTTGCGCTCAGCCCCTTGTGGACGATGAAGGACGGGTTGGCCGGGTTGCCCATCATCAGGTCGCGCAGCAAGGAGGCGCTCCCCTCGAAGTGCTCGAGGACGTTCGTGACGGCGTTGTAGGTGCCCTCGGCGTTGAGCCCGACGAGCGGGCGCCCCTCGGTCCAGAGCTCACCGATGAGCGTCCCGCCGAGGCGCTGCAGCTGGTTGTCCTGGATGGCCGTGTTGCCGCCCGAGCCAGCCTTCAGGACGATCTTCGTCTGACCGTCGGGGGTCAGGTTGAAGTTCAGGTCGCGCTCGAGGCGGATGTCGCCCTCGCCCGAGAACATCCCCGTGTCGTTGTTGTAGAGGCCGCGCGCAAAGCCCTTGATGCGCAATGGATTGCGTGCATCGTTATTGTTTTCGAGGCGGAAGGCGAGCTCGCCGCCGACCTCCTTGACCTCGTTGTCCACCACGTCGATGAGGGCGGTCGGCCCGGGCGTCGGCAGCAGCGAGAACTTGTAGCCGTTGCGGTTGAAGAGCTCCTTCTCGCCGAGCAGGCGGCAGTTGCCCTTGGCGCTCACCTTGCCCGGATCCCCGTCGGTCTCGCCCGCGTCATACTTGACCCAGCACTGGAAGCCGAGGAAGTCTTTCCGATTCTCGGTGACCTTGCCGTTGAGCGTGCCCTCGATGCTCGTGAAGCGGTTCTGCACGACCGTCATCGCGATGCCCGTGCCACCCTGGATCGAGAAGGCATACACGCCCGCGGTGCCGACCTCGATGTTGCCCTGCACCGTGGCGGAGGCCTGCCCGTCGAAGACCCACTGCGCGCCGTTCTTGACGCCCGCCCCCTGCAGCATCATCGCGACGTCGCCCTGCATGCCGCCACGGCCGCCACGGCGCATCTGGCGCGCGATGATGCCCATGCGCCCGTCAAAGCGCGTGAAGGCGCTGTTCTCCATCGTGATGGTGAAGCCTGACGCGGGCTGCAGGAAGAAGCGGTAGCCGCGGGCCTCGGCCCCGAGGTCGTACTCCGCCACGATCTCCGCGGTCGCGGTGCCGTTGAACTGCGGGCCCTCGGCGTTGGTGTAGCGCCCCTGCAGCGTCAGGAAGCCGAACTTCCCGCCGCGCCCCTTCGCGACGCCGAGGCGCAGGCTGCCCTCGAGCGTCTTGAGCGCGTTCTGTTCGACGCTGCCCGAGATGGTCGAGCCTGGCTCGAGTGAGAAGGTCAGCCCCGCAGCCTGCCCGAGCTCGACCGCCTTCAGCAGCGTGAGCGAGCCGCTCGCGGTGACGCCCTGGTTCGGCTGCCTGAAGTCGTAGTCGATGTTGAACTGACCTTGCGCGAACGGGTCCCGGTTCTGGGTCACGCCGATCCCGATGGCCCCGCTCGTCTGCGTCAGCTGGTTGTTCTCGAAGCCGATGCGCCCCGTCGAGCCCTGCAGGATCGCGACGCCGTAGCGTTTGCCGCGGATCTGCGGCTCGGGCCCGACCTGAAGGTGTTGCAGGACCTGAAAGTCGGCCGTGCCGCTGAACGAGGACCCGCCACTCCAGCTCGCCGACAGCGTCAGGCGCAGCATGTCGGCCGTGCGCTCGCGCGCGAGGAAGATCGCGCTGAGCTGGCCGCTCGTCAGGCGGCTGTTCTGGATCTGGCCATCGACCCGGGAGCCCTCCGCGAGGAAGACGTTGAAGCGACCGGCCTGACCGAGCTCGATGTCCCGGACGAGCGCCACCGAGCCAGCCCCGTTGAAGCCGCCCTCCTGCCCGGGGCGGTACTGGCCGTTGATGTTGCCCCGCGCGACGACGTGCGGCCCACGCTCGAGGATGCCGGTGACGTTGACGGTCGCGTCCTGGAAGACGTTGTTCTGAATGTTGAAACCGACCTGAGACTCGCGCTCGAAGCCGAAGCGCCAGCGGCTCATGTCCTTTTCGTTCTGGGCCGCGCGCGCCCCATCGAAGTACCAGTTACGCGACAGGATCACATTGCCAGACAGGTTGAACGCATTCGTCGCGAAGGTCCAATCGCCCCTCAGGCTGCCCTCGGCGAGCTCGCGCCCGTCCTGCAGCACCCCGAACTTCAGCGTGACGCCCGCCTGGTCGAGGGCGTTGTTCGTGACCTGCGCGTTCACCACGCTGCCGCGGTCGAGGTAGAAGGCGTAGCCTGGGGGCGGCGCACCCTCGGCGCCTGGGCGCGGCCACGTCACGCGCTTGACGAGGTCGAGGCGAGCGGCGCCGTTGAAGGTCAGCTCGGGATCGAAGGTCACCTCGCCGTTCAGGGTCCCTTCGAGGAGCGGCTCCTCGCCCTCGTAGAGGCGCACGACGATCTGCCCACCGGCGCGCTCGAGGCGGTTCTGCGCAATGGTGACGCTGAACGTCGTGACCTCGGGCAGCGCCGCGATGGACCAGCGCCCGCCCGCGATCGGCCGCTTCAGCTCGCGCTTGAGGGTGAGGTCTCCCTGGCAGCCGAAGTCGCCCGTGCGGAAATCGTAGCGCGCGTCCGCGATGCTGCCCGCGAGCAGCAGCCCCTGCTCGTCGTGGTAGTGGGCGAGCGCGGTCATCGAGAAGGTGTCGGGCTCGTTGTTCGTGACCGTCGCGGCGATGGTCGTCCCGGGCTGCAGGATGACCTTGTGGCCAGGCTTCGGCATCCGGATTTCAAGCGGCGTCCGGAGTGTCGCCGACATGCCGCCGCTCACCGTCTCGGTCGCGGGGTCGTAGCTCGCGTCGAGCGTGCCATCGACGGCGAAGGCCCCCGTCGCCTGCGTCTCGAGGACGTTCATCCGGAACAGCAGGTTGCCGCGCGCCTCGGTGAGCTCGCTCTGCTGGATGACGACCGAGACGGACCCGCCAGTCAGGGTCAGGTCACCCCAGGCGCCCGAGGTCACAGCCCACGGCTGCACGACCTGGGCCCCGCCGCGCAGGTTGCCGAGCCGCGTGCCGAAGTCGAAATCGCCAGCGACGGTGCCCGCGATCTTGCCCGTCCCCTTCTCGGGGTTTTGCAGCACCTCGAACTGGACGTTCTCGGCCCGGCAGTTGCCAAGCGTCTGGTTGTTGACCTCGAGCGCGAAGTTGCCGCCGGGCAAGAGGAATACCGGCCCCGTCTCCTGCGCCGGTATGCCCCAGCGGTCGCGCAGGTGAAACTCGGCGCGCCCCCGGAAGTCCGCCGTCGGACTCATCTCGAAGGTCACCGTACCGTCGCCGAGCAGCCGCTGGCCGTCGTTGACGATGAAAGCGAGACCAGCGCTCATGCCGCCGAACGCATTGTCGACGATGGAGGCCCGGGCTTGGGCGTCCTTGTGAACGACCGCGTTCAGGCCAGCCGGGTCGCCGAAGGTGAGATCGCGCATCAGGCGGGCGGTGATGGCGCCGTTCGCCTTCTGGTCGGTGAAACGGTAGCTCAGGTCTTCGGCCGAGATCTGGAAGGTGTCGACCCCCTGGACCTGCATGATGAAGCTGACAGCCCCCTTGAGCTCGGTCAGCACGTTCTTGACGAGGTAGGCCTTGGCCGTGCCCGTCTCCATGCGGGCACCCGGAATCCCGAGCGGCAGCGGCTTCGTCAGCGTCACATCGGCCTCTCCCGAGACCTCGCGCTTCTCGATGTCCCACGTGCCCCGGAGGGTCCCGGTGACGTATTCGTGGACGAGCTGCGCCTCGACCGTCATCGGCTCCCAGTGGTCTTTCTTCCACTCGACGTGGGCTTTCACGCCCGTCAGCTCGACGCCCTCGATGACGGGCATGTCGGTGTGCTGCTCGACGTCGCCGGTGAAGTACCAGAAGCCGCCCTCTCCAACCTTCCACTCGTACTTGATGCGGGCGTTGACGTTGAAGTGCTCGGCCACGTCGAGGGCGGCCGTGCCCTCGATGTACCAGTGTTCCTTGTGGTAGCAGCCGGTAATCGACGCCTGCTTCAGCACGCAGCCCGGGAAGAGCGTGAGGTCGCGCTCCCAGATGAAGGTCAGCTTGCCGCTCCACTCGCCGTCGACGTAGCAGGCCTCGAGCTTCACCGAGAAGAGGTCGCCGACCTGCAGCGTGACCTCGCCGTGGGCCGAGACCTTGCCGTTCGGGTCGATGCGGACGTGGAGCAGCGCGTCCTTGATGCGGTAGTTCGGCCCAAGGCTTATCTGGTCGGCCGTGACGGTGGCCGCCCCGTGGAAGCCGTCGTTGTTGATGGTGAGGTCGACGCGGGCGCGGATATCCTCGTTGACCTGGATCTGGCAGTCGCGGATGTGGACGCCGACCTGACCGTCGCGGTCGACCTGCAGCGTGATGTTGTCGACGCGGACGTAGTTGCCGAGCTCGACCCCCGCCTGGATCTGTCCCGACTCGATGTTCATGTTCGCGTCGAGGCGCAGCACGGCGCGGCGCAGCTTCAACGCGGTGAACGGCGAGTCGCGGTCCTGCAGCTCGACCCGCACCTCGCCAGCCGCCGTACCCTCGGGGATGAGGATGCGGAGACGACGCCCCGCGATCTGCAGGTCAAGCTCGCGCTGACCGGGCTGGGTCGGGCGCGGGTCGAACGGGCGGATCGGCTGGACCGAGGCGTGCTCGGGGTCGGGGTCGGGGCAGCGGAGGCAGTCCTCGGCCCCGCCTGGCGGCGTCGGTTCGGGCGGCGGCGGCGGGGTCGGCTCTGGCGTCGGCGTCGGCGTCGGCGTCGGCGT
>SYAK01000139.1 GCA_005788935.1 Pseudomonadota bacterium | reverse complement strand
CCGCCGGCGGCCGCAAGGTCCTCTCGGCCCGCCGCATCAAGGGCCGCAAGCGCCTGACGGTCTCGGTGCCCAAGAAGTGACGCGTCCGGGGCAGACCTCCGCGAACCCCGCGGAGGGTCCTGTCTCGCCGGGCTCGCCGTCGGTCGGCTCCCCCATCGCGACGGAGGTCTCCGTCGAGTCGAGCGGTGACACAGTCACCCCTCACTTGGCCGTCAAGACCTCTGCAAGACGAGGTCCTCCCGCGAGAGTCTGGAGGTCGGCGCAGGCCTTTCCAAAGGCTCGTCGTGTCCTCAAGCGTCGGGAATTCCTGCGAATTCAGCATCAGGGCCTCCGGATCTACAGCGACCACCTGATCTTCCAGTTCCTGCCAGGACGCGGTCCCGTGGTCCGCCTCGGGCTCACCGTGTCGCGAAAGGTTGGCAACGCCGTTGTCCGCAACCGCATCAAGCGATGGCTTCGCGAGGTCTTTCGGCGGCTCCCCCCTGAGCAGCTTGCGGGGCGCCGACCCTTCGACCTCGTCGTCACGCCGAAGCGCGATGTCGGTGAGATCACCTTTGCACACGTCGCGTCCGAGCTCGTCGCGAGCCTGCATCGCTACGTCCACCACGCTCCGAACCGCCCTGCGAGCGGACGGGCGGGACGCGACAAGGGCGCCCCCGTTCAACGTGGCGCTGAGGGGTCTCGTGGGCCTCGGACGCCGCCTCGTGAGCCGGGCCGATGAGCTCCTCGCCCTCCCCTTCCGAGGTCTCGTGGCGTTCTATCGCCGCTTCATCTCGCGCCTCCTGCCCCCAGCCTGCCGCTTCGAGCCCTCGTGCTCGGCCTATGCCGCCGAGGCGCTCACGCGCTGCCGCGGTGTCCGCGGTCTGGCGCTCACGGTCTGGCGCGTCGCGCGCTGCAACCCGTGGGGCGGACACGGCTTCGATCCCGTGCCTCCGTGCGGCTGCGACCGCGCAGACGGCCTGAAGGCTGCGCGCCCCCCTCTCCGTCACAGGGATCCCTCGTGAACACACGCATCTCTGCCGCCCTCGTCGGTCTTTTCCTCACGGCGAGCGCCGCGTACGCCCGCGACCCGGCCTCCCCCGTCGTGGCGGGACGCGCCGTCATCGTCCGCACGACCGATGACGCCGGTCAGCCAGTCCGGGACGAGGAGATCCACGTCGAGGCGCCGAACGGCGGGCCGAGTTACGTCTTCTCGACCCGTCAGGCGACCCTGACGCACGCGCGCCTCAACGATCCGCACCATCAGCGCGACGTCCTCCCGTCGCATCCAGGCGCTCCCGAGGACAAGCTCGCGGCCGGTCCAATCGACCTTGTCTCGACCTGGTCGACGCGCTGGTTACCGTTTGCGACCGTCTTTGGTGAACTCTCGGTCCCCGGCGAGGTCACGCGCCTTCTCCGCACCGAGACCGCCGGGGTCATCCGTCAGGGGTCCCTCGCTGCGCCGTCGGCGCGCGACGGACTCGCGGTGGACCGTCCCGTCGTCGCAGGCGACCGTCTTGTCGTCACAGCGCCGCCTCAGGTCGCGGGGACGTACGCTGTCCATTCGGTCGGCGGGGGCGGCACCGTTCGTCCGACCCCGGCCTTCGCGCTCGCCGAGGTCACGGGTGTCGCCTACCGCCTGGAGCGGGCGGGGGCCCCGAAGGCCCTCTTCGAGGCCGATCCCGGTTTCACGCGCGTGAGCCCGGAACCCGGCCTGCCGCTCGTCTATGTCTGGCCCGATCCGCGCCACGACAGCTCCCCTGTCTGGGTCGAGCGCCGCATCGACGCGGGTGAGCGTCCGTACGAGCTGCGCCTGACGGTCACCGTTCACAACGTCGGCGACCAGAACCTCAAGCTGCAGCCCGGTCTCCGCATCACGGCCTGGCAGCACCCGCAGCTCGGCCAGTCGTCGATGTTTGGCGCACCGACGAACCTGTCGCGTGCCATCTGCGACACGGTCGATGGGCGCGAGGCGCATAGCTTCACGGAACTTCACGAACAGGCCATGGACCACGCCGAGCGCACCGGCGACGCCACGGCCCTCGAGGTCCACCAGACGAGCACCCGCTGGATCGGCAGCGACACCAACTACTTCATTCAGGCGGCCGTGCCGCTGCTCGATCAGCCCGGCGGTCAGTGCCAGCTAGGGGTCAAGGATTTCGCGCCCCAGACCCCGGGCGCCTGGGTGCTGTGGACCACATGGCTCACGCAATCCCTCATCCAGCTGCCCGCCCGGCCAGAGGCGTGTCGCCCGGGCTGGCTGCCGACGCCTGCAGGGGTGACCTCCTGTGACGCGAGCCTCGCGGCCCTCGGCCTGCCCTCGCTCGCCCACGCGACACCCGCGTCGATCAAGGCCGCCGCCGAGCAAGCCGGTCGCACCGCTCAGGTCGAGGCCGCGCGCGTCGCGATCGAGGGGCGACTCAAGGCTCAAGCGTCGTGGCGCTTCATCCTGTTCAACGGGCCGAAGGAGACCGAGGCGCTCGCGGCCGCGAGCCCGACCCTCGAGGGGGCGGTCGAGTTCGGCTGGATGAGCTTCGTCGGGGAGCCGCTTCACGACGTGCTCGTGGCCTTCGACGGGCTTACAGGCAGCTGGCCGCTCGCGATCGTGCTGCTGACGCTCATCCTCAAGCTCGTGACGTGGCCACTGACGGGCAAGACCTATGCGTCGATGCAGAAGATGCAGGCCATCAAGCCGAAGCTCGAGGCCCTCAAGGCCAAGTACGGCAACGATCGGCAGCGCTTCGCGCAGGAGCAGATGGCCCTCATGAAGGCGGAAGGCGTGAACCCGTTCGCGGGCTGCCTCCCGATGCTCCTGCAATTCCCGATCTGGATCGGCCTCTATGGCGCCATCCTCGGCAGCGTCGAGCTCTACCGCGAGCCGCTCGGCCTGTGGATCACAGACCTCAGCGCGGCGGATCCGTGGTTCGTGCTGCCAGTCCTCGAGGGGCTGCTCATGTTCGCGCAGACCGCGCTGACGCCGTCCGCGAACGGCATGGAAGGCGGGCAGGCGGTCTTCATGAAGTACGGTATGCCCATCATGTTCACGATGTTCATGCTGCTCCTCCCGTCGGGCCTCGTCCTCTACATCATCATCAACACGGGCCTCACCATCGCCCAGAACCTCCTCATCAAACGCAGGATGAAAACCGCATGAGCGCTACCTACACTGGCAAGAACGTCGAGGCCGCCCTCCAGAAGGCCGCAGACAGCACGGGCGTCGCGGTCGACGCGCTGAACTACGAGGTCCTGGCCGGGCAGACGGGCGGGTTCGCGCTGATCCGGGTGCTCGGCAAGAAGGTCGCCGCGAAGCCGCTGGAGGAGAAGCTGACGGGTGACCCGACGGCCGAGGCGCCGTCCCGTCCGCCGCGCCGTGACGACCGTGGCGGCCGTGATGACCGCCCGCCGCGCCGTGACGACCGCGGTGACCGCCCGCCGCGCCGTGATGATCGTGGCGACCGCGGTGACCGTCCACGCCGCGAGGGTCGCGAGGACAGCTGGCCGGTCGTGCCGACGGAGGGTCCCGAGGCTGTCACGGTCGAGTACGTCGGCCCCGTCTCCGATGCGGCCCGTGAGGCCGTGGCGGCACTCGAGAACCTCCTCGTCCGGATGGGCTTCGGGCTGACGCTGCAGGTCGATGAGCAGGACGACCAGATCGTGATCGATCTTCGCACCGAGGTCTGGGCCGAGGCGCTCGAGGCGCGCGAGCTCGAGCTCGCACAGTCCCTCGAGCTCGTCGTCGAGAAGGGGCTCGAGACCGAGACCCGCAAGCGCCTTGTCCTCGACGTCAATGGCGAGAAGGGCCGCGCCGACATCGAGCTCGCGTCGACGGCGCGGACGTTCGCCGAGAAGGCTATCGCGCAGCAGAAGATCCTCAAGCTCGGGCCGCTCGACGCGCGCGCGCGTCGTATCGTCCACATGACACTCAAGTCCTTCGCGGGCGTCACGACCGAGTCCGAGGGTGACGGCCTCTTCCGCCGCGTGCAGATCAAGCCGACTGGCCTCGCGGAGGCGGGTGGCGAGGAGTCTGGCCACGGCGGCGACGAGGGCTGAGCCCGAGGCAGCCTCTGGCGGATCACGGGAAAGCGGCGCTTCGGTGCCGCTTTTCCGTTTCAGGCCGCCGGCGGTGCGTCAGTCGCCGATCAGCTCGAAGGCGACCGTGACAGAGGCCCCGTCCGTCGCCTGAATCCAGCCGCGGGTCCAGTAGCCGTCGGCACTCCGCGTCACGAAGCCTTCCCCCGCGCGGACTTGGGTGTTGCTGCCGGTCATGCCGGCGTCTGGCCGCTCATCGGGAACCTCGGCGAGGCTCTCGAAGCGCGCCTCCACGCCGCCAGCCCCGAGGAACCAGTTGACAGGCCGCGACTCGACCGGGCTCGGGCCACCCGTCGTCAGGCTGAGGCCCCCGCCGCTCGCGCGGGCGACAAGATCGCTGTTCCGGTAATCCCCGGGGATCATGACCTCGCCGCTGAAGAAGTCGACGCCCTGCTCCTTGCGCAGCGTCACAACGCCAGACGGCACTGGAGAGGCGCTGTCGCACGCGGAGACGCTGACGACGGCGGCGAGGGCGGCGAGCGGCAGGGCCGCGACGAGGGACGGAAACAGGCGCATGGGGCCTCTCGGGCTGCAGGGGGGCCGCGGTGCGGCGAGAATGACACTAGCCGCGACCGGGCCCTTCGGGCAAGCACCTCACGGCGGCCTGCGGCGGCGTGCGCCTGCCATGGCGCTTTCGTCACGTCATCCCCTCTGCTAGCCTGCCTCCCAGCCGTGATACCGGAGACCGACTGTGACCCTTGCCGAGCCCCCCGCCGAGACCCAGGCCCTTGTCGCGTTCATCGACGCCTCGCCGACCCCGTGGCACGCCGTTCAGTGCGCGGCCGCACAGCTCACGGCCGCGGGCTTCACCCAGCTCGGCGAGGACGGTCCCTGGTCGCTCGAGCCCGGCGCTAGCTACCACCTCATCCGCGGCGGCGCGCTCGTGGCCTTCCGCGTCGGCCGCCAACCGCTGTCCCAACGCGGCCTGCGGCTCATTGGCGCGCACACGGACTCGCCGAACCTGCGGTTGAAGCCCTGCCCCGACGTCGCGCGCTCGGGCGTGCGCCAGCTCGGCGTCGAGGTCTACGGCGGTGCTCTCTGGTACACGTGGCTTGACCGCGACCTCGGGGTGGCTGGACGCGCATGGCTCGCCACCGAAGACCCGAGCGCGCCCGAGATGCGCCTCTTCCGGATCGGCGAGGCGGGCCGTCCGCTCGCCCGCATCCCGTCGGTCGCCATCCACCTCAACCGCGAGGTCAACACCGCGGGGCTCAAGCTCAACCCGCAGCAGCACCTCGCGCCGCTCTTCGCGATGGAGTCGACGGACGTCGACTTCCGGGGCCTCCTGGCCGATGCCCTCGGCGTCGACAAGGACCGCGTCCTCGCCTGGGATGCAGCCCTCTTCGACGTGACGCCGTCGGCGATCGGTGGGCATGACGGGGCCTTCGTCTTCGCCCCGCGGCTCGACAACCTCGCGAGCTGTCACGCAGCCCTTGAGGCCCTCATCCAGGCGCCCGCGGGAGACGCGACCCAGATCATCGCGCTGCACGATCACGAGGAGGTCGGCAGCCTGTCCCGCGAGGGGGCCGACGGGCCCTTCGTCGAGCACGTGCTCGGCCGCCTGCTGAGCGCTTCTGCCGCGATCTTTGGGGGCGAGGCGGGCGATCTGCTCGATGTCCACGGTCGTACGCTCGCGCGTGCATGGCACCTCTCGGCCGACATGGCGCACGCGTCGCACCCGAACTTCGCCGATCTCCACGAGCCGAACCACAAGCCGCTGTTGAACGGCGGGCCCGTCATCAAGATCAACGTCAACCAGCGCTACGCGACGAGCGGCGAAGGCGAGGCCTTCATCGCGGCCCTCGCGGCCGAGGCGAACCTGCCTATCCAGCGCTTCGTGACCCGCACCGATCTCGCCTGCGGCACGACCATCGGACCGATCGCGGCGGGCAAGCTCGGGATCCGCACCATCGACATCGGCAACCCGATGCTGTCGATGCACGCCATCCGCGAGCAGTGCGGCGCGTGGGACCACCCGCGGATGATCACCCTGATGAAGCACTTCCTGCTAGCCTGACAGACTGTCAGTTATCCCTGCGACCGAGGACTTCGAACGCCGCGTCAGATTATTCCGAGGGCCTGCGAAGCCATCGCAATACCTGACCCGGCGTCAGGTTTCCCCGAGGCAGGTCGCGAGGCGATCAAGGAACGCCACCTGGGCTGGGTTGAGCCACGCCTCGGCTTTTGGCCACGCCAGGAAACGGGCCGCGTCAACCTCGGGGAACGCGAGCTCGCGCCCCGAGCCCGGTGGCCACTCGATGCGGATCTGCGGCGGGTCGTGGCGCGGTGGGAGGTCGCCGTCGGCCTCGAAGCCAAAGGCGACGACGCGCTTGCCAGCCTTCTGGGTGACCTCACCGAGCGGTACGGCGTGCGTCTCGACCCAGAGGCCGGTCTCCTCGTGTAGCTCGCGGAGCGCGGTCTCGACCAGCGCCGCCTCGGACAGGTCGTCGGTCTCGTGCTCGCCCTTCGGTAGCGACCAGATGCCCGCGTCCTTGCCGCGAAAGAACGGGCCGCCGGGGTGGACGGCCAGAACTTCGAGTCCACCTCGCGCGTCGCGGCGCCAGACCAGCGCCGCCGCGCTCAGCTTCTGGAGGCCTCGCGTCACTGCCCGCCGAAGCCGCTGCCGCCCGCGGGGG
>SYAK01000138.1 GCA_005788935.1 Pseudomonadota bacterium | reverse complement strand
CCTCCATCGCGACGAGCGCCGCGAGCTCGCGCGGGAGCGGGCTCGAGCGCCGCCGCACGATGAGCCAGGCGAGCGCGACGACAGTGGTCAGCAGGATGAGGGCCGCCCCCATGCCGTCGACCCCGAGCAGCGGCGTGGCGCCCGTGTGCAGCGGGTCCATACGGCGCCCCACGTCGCCCGAGGTCACGAAGTGCACGACCAGCCCCGCTGTCCACGTGAGCAGGAGCGCCGCGGTCGTCAAGGCGAGCCGCCCCGCTGCCGCCGCTGTTCTGGCGCGGGCCACGAAGGGCACGACCAGCAGCCCCGCCATCAGCGGCACGGACAGCACCGGCGCGCCGAAGGTCTCGAAGGTCCCCATCAGCCCACCTCCGCATGCTCGACTGGCTGACTGCCCTCGGATGGCTGCTCGGGCGCGGTATCGCCGCTCAGGCCGCGGTCAAGGCGATCGAGGACGCGCCCGAGGGCGACGAACGGGCGGACGAAGAGGCGGGCCACCAGCCCCTCCATGCCGAACGCGCCGAGAGCCCGCGCATGGACCCACGACGCCATCGTGCCTTTGGGCGAAAACGGTATCGGATGCCTGAATCCGAGCTGTCCGCCCGCCCCCGACTCCCGCGCGAAGCGGTCGTGAAGGGCCTGCGGCGATGTCAGGAGCTCGCTCGTGCGGTAGACGGCGTGGGCCGCGATATGAACGAGCGCGAGCGTCTCGAGGCCAAGGGCTATCTCCACCCAGATGACGCCCAGCTGGGACGCGACCGACCAGCCGATGGCCGTCTTCACATCCGGCCGAACGCGGCTCGTCAGCCCCGCGAGGATGGCCGTGACGCCGCCAATGACGCCGACCGCGACGCGTAACCCCAGGTCAGCCTCGAGGATCGGCATCACGGCGAGCAGCAGGAAGGCCCCGAGGTGGACCGAGACGCCGCCGTAGAACAGCGCGCTCGACGAGGTTGGTCCCTCCATCGCCCGCGGCAGCCAGCCCGAAAGCGGGGCCTGAGCGGACTTGCCCATCGCGCCGATGATCAGAAGCGCGCCGACGAAGCGCAGCTCGCCTGGCTCGAGGCGGGTGCCAGCGGTCAGCACCGCGTGCCAGTCGAAGCTGTGGGCGGCGTGATGCAGCAGGACGAACCCGAGCAGCAGGGCCACGTCGCAGCCGCGGTAGGTCGTCCAGGCGCGGAGACCGGCGCGGACGGGCTGCCCCTTGTTGCGGAAGAAGCCGATGAGCAGCGCCGACGACAGCCCGACGAACTCCCAGCCGATGAAGAAGAGGTCGATGCGCGAGGCGAGGATGACCATCGTGACGCCGGCCGTGAAGAGCCACAGCAGGAGAAAGAAACGGTCGTAACCGGGTTCGCGATGCATGTAAGTCGTTGAAAAACGAGCGGTCAGACCGATGATGCCGGAGAAAACGACCAGCAGGATGGCGCGCGTGAGATCCACCTCGAGGGCCGGGGCCAGCAGTCCGTAACCTGGCGCGTACCACGCCGAGAGGTCGACCGCGGTCCGGCCGCTCAGGACGACGTGCCCGAGGAGGGCGACAGCGCCCGCGAAGACCGCGACGAAGGCGAGCTGCGTCTGGCGTGCGATGGAACGCTCGGACGCAGTCTTGAACGCAATCGATTGAATGTTTAGAACAATGAAGCCCAGCAGGAGCGCGGTGGGCAGCGCCAGCAGCAGCCATCCGAAAGGCTCGGGGGGGGCGGCTGGTGCAACGGGGAGGGCGGCGGTCATGAGGCGCTCCCGGGCTTGCCGTGGGCCGGTCGTGCGGTTTGGTCCGTGATGCGCCGCACCGCGACGCTCGGCAGGTTGTGCAGGTGGTGGCGCCAGTGGGAGCGGCTGTCCGGGACCTCGCCGAGGGCCGCGTCGATGGCGGGTGACCACGGGACGAACTGCCCGCCCTCGAAGACGTGCATCACGCGCGTCTCCGGGTCGACGGTCGCGACGCGCACCCACCTGTTGACGACGAGCTGGGCGACGACCGGTTGCCGGGACGCCACGGTCAGGACGGCCTCGGGGGTCGCCTCGATGATGAGCAGCAGACGCACCGGGTCATGGATCTCGACCATCTGCCACGGGAGTCCAGTCCGCAGGTCGCCCTCGGCGCCGCTCATCACGCCGAAGAGCCCCGTCACGTTGTGCGGCAGCTTGGTGCCAGCGCCATAGCGCTCGTTGTCGACCCGCGAAAACCAGTACTCGAGGTTGATTCCGGCCCCGACGGGGCCGACCGCCGCGAGGAGGCGCTCGAGGATGGCGGTCTGCGGGTCGATGGTGGCGTCGTAGCAGATGAGGAACGAGCGCCGGTCGAGGAACAGCCCACGCGTCAGCGATCGCCGCCCGACGATGGCGACCGCATTCGTCGCGTGCCCGAGCTCGGGGCGCGGCTCACTCAGGTGCTGGCAGCGGTCTTCGACGTGTCGCAGGGCGGCCTCGGGGCTCGCGACGGCATGGGCGGCCTCGAAGCGGCGGCAGCGCTCGAAGGCGTTGTCACGTCGGGCGGCCTCGAGGTCCTCGCGGGCGCGGCGGAGATCGTCCGCGAGATGCGGCGGGACGCGCCCGAGGTCGTGCAGCAGGATGCCGTCGTCGCCGGTGTGATGGAAACCGCCGATGAACCAGGTGTCATCTGGCAGCTCGAGTCCTCGCGCACGCAGCCGAGCCCGGACTTCGGGGCGGTTGAGGACCTGGGCCGCGAGACGCGCGTTGGCCGACCCGTGGCGCCCGCCGCAGGCCCCGCAGTCATACGCCGACCGATGCGGGTTGTTGAAGGACGACGAGCCGTGGCCGAGGATGATGACGAGCCGCGGGAAGTCCTTCACCATCCCCAGATTCTCGAGGAAGGTCGCGGCCCGCGTCACCTGCTCGTCGAGGGGATAGCCGAGGGCAAGCGCTGTCCCGGTCGGCGCGGGCGGCACCGACTCGTCGCGGCGGTCGAGGGTCAGCTCGGTGGCGGGCTGTGGCACGAGGCGCCGCGCGAACCATCGTTCGGCCGCGCGGGCCTTGCGCGGGGCGAGGATGCGGGCGGTCAGCAGCAGGGCCTGCAGTGGCGCGAGGGCGAGCGAGACGAGCGCCCCGCGTCCTGGCGCCCGTGACGCTTCGTGGACCTCGTGCAGCAGGTGAGCGGCCCGACGCCGGCCGCTCGCGCGAAGGTTGGCCTCCCGCGCGTCGACCGGGCGCTCTTCGACGAGCACGTTCGGCTCGATATTGACGGGGCACAGCGCGTACGCGGCCTCATCGTCGAGGCCCTTGTAACGCATCGGGAACCCGAAGAACCCCGCGTGGCCGTGGGTCCGGATGTCGGGCCCGCGCTCCTCGAGGATGCGCCGGAAGGACTCCTCGCGGTCATCGATGCAGCACACGACCGCGAGACGCGGGCGGCCAGGCAGTCCATCGGGGACGGCGTGGCGGCGCGCAAAGAGGGCGAGCGGGGTCAGCACCTCGGCTGCGTGGCGCGCCTCGAAGGCGGCATGCCAGATGCGTCGACGCGGGATGTCGCTGAAGGCCACGAGCCGCCCGAGCAGCGCCTCGCGGCGGGCCTCGGGGAGCGCCTCGAGTTCGGCCCGCGTGATGCCGAGCGCAAGGGCGGCCCGGAAGAGCCGGAAAGCCACCACGTCCGCTCGCGCCGCGTCCGTCTCGACCGTCCGGGTCAGCACGTCGTCCTCGTCGTCGAGCGCCGTTGCGGCCGGGGCCCACGTGCCGTCCACGCCGCCGATGCTGGCGTCGCAGACCACAGCCACCACCGCGAACCAGTCGAGCAACGTGATGGGGCAGGTCGAATCCCGGCGCTCATGCGGCATCGTCTCGAGCCGCCAGAACATGCCGCCCCACCCCGGGAGCAGCTGCAGCAACTGATGAACGACCTCGCCGAAGTCGTGCGGCGCGATCGCCCAGCGTCCGAGCACCGCAAGCACCGCCTCCGCCGGAGCGGTCCTGGCGAGCTCGCGCAGACGCGCTGGCGCAAGTCCGCCGATGGCTGGGCTGGCACCATCGGCGAGCGCATGCAGCGCCGCCCGCCAGAACCCCTCGGTGCGAAGTGGCATCGGCCAGTGGCTCACGCCCTCGTCGAGGAAGGCCGCGGCCAGCCGGGACAGCGTCCCTGTCACGCGCACGAACGGGTCAGGCCGTCCAGCCGCCACCCGGGCCCGCCTCACCTCGGGCAAAAGACCGCGCGGACGGACATGGATGGCGCTGCGGGCGCCTCCGAGGTCGCTGCGTCGGCCGTCTCCGCTTTGGGCTACCACGCCCCGGCAACCGTGCCAGAGGTGCCACAGGGCGCGCGCGACCTCGGGCAGCTCGAGGGCCGAATCCTCCCCGCGGAGGACCACGCCGAACTGTCGGAAGAAGCGTTCCCGCCGCGAGCCTGCCCGGTCACCGCCACCCGTGGCGAGCGCCTCGATGAGCGCTTCCCCGCGCATGCCCGCGAGGGCCGTCCGCGTGGCCTCGATGTGCCTGGCGCGCGCGTCCCCGCCCACCCAGTCCGGAAACCGTGAGAAGGCGTCCCCGTGCCGCAGCATCCAGACGAGACCGACCTCCTCCTCGAGCGCCGGGGCGGCGACGACCCAGTTGGCGAGGGCCTCTGCGGCCGGCACGTCGCGCCCCCCGCCGACAGGCCAGGCGGGACCGAGCGCGTCGGCCGGCAGTCCGGCGACCGCGGCCCGGATGTCCTGCGGCAGGATGCGTCCTGCGGCATGAAGTGCGCGGAACTCCGACTCTGCCAGGTAAGGCCGGGCCCCGAGGTCCCTCGCGGCCGCCACGACCGCCTCATCGAAGGGACGGTCCTCGTACGCATGCAGCGTGTTGTGGTGGACGAACACCCCCATCGGCCCCTGAGCGGGCAGCAGGCGAGCGGCGTGGGCGAGCGCGTGCGTCAGGGCCTCACCTGGCCGGTCCCCTGCGCTGCGCCGTGCTGCCAGGGCGACGGGGGCCGTCACGGCGCGAGGCTCCGGCGCGCGGCGAGGGGGTGATGGGAGACCGGGACGAGCCGGTCGAGACCGACGAGCTCCAGCGACAGGCCGACCGCCAGCATCTCCGCCTGCATGTCGGTCAGTCGCTCCATCGTGGTGTGGTCCACGACGGGCGACTCCGAAAAGTCGATCCGGATGGCGCGTGTCCCCGCGGCGCGCGCGTCGTGGATGCGCTGGTGAAGGGTCAGATAGTTCGAAAAGAGGGTTGGCGAGCGCACCGCGATGCAGAACACGTCGCCCTCAGTCGCGACGCGCAGACGCGGGCGCAGCGTCCAAACGACCTGCAGCGAGAACTCCAACGCGATCCCGACGATCACGCCCACCAGCAGGTCGGTCGCGAGCGTCGTGACGAGCGTCACGACGAACACAAGGAACTGCTCCCGACCGACATGCCACGTGTGACGGAACTCTGCTGGCGAGGCGAGGCGCAGGCCCGTGAAGACCAGCATCGCGGCCAGCGCGGCAAGCGGGATGCTCGACAACACGCCTGGCAGGAGCGCGACGAACCCGAGCAGAAAGACCGCGTGGAAGAAGTTGGACTTCCGGGTGACGGCCCCATTGTCGATGTTGGCCTTGGACCGCACGATCTCAGAAATCATCGGCAGCCCGCCGATAAAGGACGCGACGAGGTTGCCGATCCCGACCGCGAGCAGATCCTTGTTGAGGTCCGACTTCCGCTTCAGGGGGTCGAGGATGTCGACCGCCTTGGCCGACAGCAGCGACTCGATGCTTCCGATGAGTGAAAACAGCAGAACGTACTTCAGCGACGCGGTGGAAAAGACCTCCGAGAAGTCGGGCCACGTCACGGCGGCCAGGATGTCGCCCGAGACCTGGACGAGCAGGTACGGCCCGACCTCATGGACCTCGTCGAGAAAGGCATACGGGTGCTGGTGGGCAAGATCGAACCAGCCCGCCAGGGGGACCGCGGCCGCGAGCACGGCAAGCGGTCCTGGTACCCGCCTGAGCGCCGGCCACGGCAGGCGGGGCATCACGAGCAGGATGAGCAGCGACAGGCCGCCGATGAGCGCGATCTCGGGGTTCAGCCCAGCGAGGCTACGTGGAATCTCGGCGAGCAGCTCGAGCGGCTCGTGCCCCTCTGGCTTGACACCCACCATCGTGTGCAGCTGCTTGGACATGATGATCACGCCGATCGCCGCGAGCATGCCGTGTACGACCGACGCCGGGAAGATCTCGCCGAAGCGTCCCGCCCGGACCAGCGCGAACACGATCTGGACCGAGGCGGCCATGACCCCGACGGCAAGCGTCTTCTCGTAACCGAGCTCGTTGAAGCTGCCGAGCGCAATGACGATGAGGCCTGCAGCCGGCCCCTTGATGGTCAGGTCGGCGCTGCCAGCCCAGGTGGCCACAAGGCCGCCGACGACGGCCGTCATGATGCCTGCGACGGGCGGGAAGTTGCTCGCGAGCGCGATACCGAGGCAAAGCGGCAACGCGATCAGGAAGACGAGAAAACCGGCGCGGAGGTCCCGAAGGAGCGTGGCGTGGCCGGGTGAAGACTGGCTGGCATCCATCGGGACCTCCTCTCACACCGCGTCATGAGGCGCGGCTCCGGGCGCGGCCTCGTGGGGGGGTGTGCCGAGGCCGTGCGATCGGAGAGACGGAACGAGCTGCGACCGGGTTCCCGAAAAATCATCCGCACCGCGTGTCCAGCCGCGTGTCCAAACATGATGCCTTCAAAGTCCACGATAGACGATGGGAGGCGCCAGATCGACCAGCGTCAGCGTCATCACGATCGCGACCGCAACAAGCGACCAGCCCACGAGGAACCGTCGCATCGTCCGCCGCCCGTCGTCCGCGGGGACTCGGCGGGCACGCTCGGTCAGCGCGGCGCGGTCGAGCTGGTCGAGGGGAGGCTCGTACATGGAGGCCGGAAGCCAGGTCGCTGCGAGCAGCTCCGCCCGATGGGCTTCGATGAGCGTCCAGGCGGCGTCGGCGTCCCGCGGGCTTCCGTGGCCGAGGCGCCGCACTGGCTCGGGGACGGCGCGCACCCGCCACACGAGGATCCGCCCGAGCCCGGCCGCCACCCCGAGCGGTGACAGCAGCGCGAGCAGGAGATCCGAGTGCTCCAGCACGAAGACGAGGACCAGGACGGACGCGAGGGCGCCAAAGGATGCGAACCCGAGCAGCCGCCCGATCCCCGCGAGCCGCCAGTCATCCCTCCGCCAGGCTTCGATGGTGTCATGCCGCATGACGCGAGGATGCGGTAGACGCGCGCACCGAACCAGTGGCTTTGCGTACACGGAATGTCACAATTGCATCGGTCGTCATCTCGGCGCTTCGCTGGGGCGCGCGACGCCGGCAAAGGCCGCTTGACGGGCGGCCCGCCTTTCGGCAGCCTGCGGGCCTTCCCCGGAGGCGTGCGATGGACGGCAGCATCAAGGACTCGAACGGCAAGTGCCCGCGTTGTGACGCGGCCGACATCGAGCGCGAGGTCTTCCTGCAGACCTCGATGCGCGTCGTCTCGGGCGTCATGTTCTTCTGTCAGGTCTGCGGCCTGCAGCAGCGCGCCCTCGCGTCCGACCGCGAGGCCTGGTTCAACGTCCACAAGGGCTGGAAATCGACCGCGGTCCCCGAGGAGACTTGGGAGGACTTCGACGCCCGCTGGCCGAAGAAGGTCGAGCGTCCGACCTACGGCCGCGCCGAACCCATCGGTCGCATCCTGCCGAAGCCGCCCGAGCGCGACGCCGACTGACGCGCCCCGAAGGGCCTCAGCCGTCTGCGCGCCGTGGCCGGGTCACCTGCAGGCCCGTGACGACCGCCGCGACCGCATAGACGACCAGGACGACCACCAGCGTGGACTCGAGGCGCTGGCTCGCGAAAAGCACCGTCGTGGTCGACACGAGCGACGCGGCTGATGTCAGCCCTGCGATGAACGCGTTGACTCCCCACACCTTGCGCGTCACGACGTCGGGCGCGCCAGCGGCGAGGGCTGGGATGCGCCGCGCGATAACGAGCGGCACGATGGCGGAGAGGCAGGCGCCGACCGTCAGGCCGAGCGTCGTCCGGATGGCGAGCCCGCCGCCAGCCTCGACGAGGACCGCCAGCAGGCCCGTCAGGGCCACCACCCCGACCTGTCCGGCGAGCGTCAGCAGGAAGCCGACGAGGACACGCGCCCCGAGGGCCGGGTCCCGCCGTCCATCGGCCCGGCTCTGGCGGTCGCCCGCGAAGTAGATGAGGACAAAGGCGGCCACCAGGTAGAGCGCAAAGAACGCGACGCCCACCGAACCAACCCCGCCAAACACGTCGCTCAACATATCGAGCCCCACTGCGGCTGAGTCATCCTCGGATGCGTCGTCAAATACCTCGAAGTCCGATTCTGGCGGGACGTCGGCCACCGTGATGGGGGTCAGCGCCTCCGCGCGCGCCGCGCCCTCGGGCAGCGGCGCGAGGGCCAGGGCGGCGGCTGTGCCCCCCGCGAGGACGTTTCGGACAAGGCGGCCGAGGGGCCACTGCAAGACAGGCGACATTGCGGCCTCCAGCGTGAAGTTCCGGGCGTCGACCCCCGGGCAGAACGACGGCTCTTGCCGAGGTTATCTCGAATCGACCGCGCGGGGAACCACCGCGACAGACACCGGATTCCCTGTGCAGGCGCGCGAGCCGAGCCGAGGGCTTCGACCCGTCCGTGCCCCCCCTCACGCTGCGCCGATCGCGCGGGCCACAGCCTCGATGCTGTCGGCGAGCCGCGAGACCAGCGTGTCGATCTCGGACTCCGAGATGATGAACGGCGGCGCCACCATCACGAGGTCACCCCGGGTCCCGTCGGCCTGCCCGATGTTCGGCCACAGCACCAGACCGCGCGCCTGCGCCTCGGCGACGATCCGCTCGGCGAAGCGCACGCTGCGCTCGAACGGGGCCTTCGTCGACGTGTCCGCGACGAACTCCACGCAGCCGAGGAGGCCCAGGCCACGCACGTCACCGACCGCCGGCAGCCTCGACAGGGACGCGAGGCGGGCGTGAAGCACGTCGCCCATCCGCGCCGCCCGCCCGACGAGGTCATGCGCGCGGATATGCCGCACGGCCGCGAGGCCCGCCGCGCACATCGCCGGGCTGTGCGAGAACGTCTGGGCGTGCTTGAAGCCGCCGGACCCGTGGTAGATCGGGTCGATGACGCGCCGCGACGTGATGACCGCCGAGAGCGGCACATAGCCGCCCGAGAGGCCCTTGCCCATCGTCATGATGTCCGGCACGACGCCGAAGTGCTCCATCGCGGCCCAGCGCCCCGTCCGACCAGCCCCCGACAGCACCTCGTCCGCGATGAGCAGCACGTTGTGGCGGTCGCAGATTTCGCGGATCCGGGCCCAGTAGCCCGCAGGCGGCACCGACCCGCCCGTCGAGGATCCCCCGACTGG
>SYAK01000137.1 GCA_005788935.1 Pseudomonadota bacterium | reverse complement strand
GAGGCCACGGGGGCTGTCACCGTCGGCCCTTCGGCGGTGAGCCCGACGAGCTGGCCGCTTGCCAGCTGGCTCGACGTCCGTCCGCGCGCCCTCGGCGTCCTCCTGCCGCTCACCGGAAGCTATGGTCACGTCGGCAACGGCGCTCTCCAGGCGCTTCAGCTGGCCCTCGAGGGTTTGGAGGGGCTGACGCTGGTCGTCCGCGACACGGCCGGCGACGCACGTCAGGCGGCCGCTATGGCCCGAGAACTCGTCGCGGACGGGCGCGTCGTCGCCATCCTCGGCCCGGTCGGGCGTCTCGAGACCGCGGAGTCGCTCGCTGTGACGCGGCCGCTCGGGATTCCGCACGTGACGCTCGGGTCGCAGCTCGAGCGTGTCCCCTCAACCGTCCCTGGCGCGCTCGACCCCGCGGTCCGCGTTCGTACCAGTCCGGAGGAGCTTGCGCGGGCGGTGGCGCGCCATGCGGTGCTCGAGGTCGGTCTCAAGCGCCTTGCGGTCCTCGCCCCCGAGGAACGTGCCGAGGGGACGTCGACGCCCCTTGGACCCGCGGCGCGCCAGGCGGCGGCCTTCGTCGAAGAGGTGGTGCGGCTTGGCGCGGCCCACGCCCGGACGTCGTGCTACGAACCGGAGACCAAGGACTTCCGCCTCGCCGCGGAGGGGCTCCTGCCAGTCGGGGTCGGTGGGCCCGGACGGCGCCCGAAGGACGTGCGCCCCGACTTCGACGGGCTCTTCATCCCGGACACGGCCGCCCGGGTGCGGCGCATCGTGCCCTTCCTCGAGTTCGCCGGCATCATGCCCCGGACCCGGCCTTCAGGTGCTGGGGTGCAGCTGCTCGGGGGGGCGGGCTGGCATCACGCGAGCGTCATCGACCGTGGCACCGGGCTGACCGACAACGCGATCTTCGCCGACACGTGGCTTTCCGAGGCGGCTGCCGACCTGCGACCGGATGCGTTCACGCGCCGCTTCGAGGCCGCGGCAAAGCAGCGCCCGGGCCCGTTTCACGCCGAGGTCCATGACGCGGCCCGCCTGCTCGGGGTCGCGGTGGCTGGGGCCTCTGCGGGTGATGTGGCCGACGTGCGGGGTGAGGTCCTGCGGCGTCTCCTGACCGCGGGCCCGCAGGCCGGGGTCACGGGCATCCTCGCCTTCGCCTTGGGCGAGCCGATTCCCCGCGCCCGCCTGCTGACGGTGCATGGGGACACGCTGCGTGAGCGCGTCTCCGAGGAGGAGGAGGCGACCCTGCGCGACGCGCCGCCCGTCGGGGGCGGAAAGAACTAGGGCCGCGGGCTGCGTGGACCGCGTTTCACGGGCGTTTCACGGGCGCGTCGAGCGATACGAGCAGCTCCGCGAGCACGTCGTCGAGGAAGCGCAGGCCCATGTCGGTGACCCGGACCCGTGGCCCCGCCGCTCCGTCCTCGCGGTGGAGCCGTCCGTCGGCGACCGCGCGGCGCATGGTCTCGCCGAAGCGGTCTTCGAGCGCGTCCGTCCACGCGACCCCGACGTCAAGGCGGCGGAGACCGGTCATGACGGCATCGAAGGCGAGGTCATCGTCCGTCAGCAGCTGCGACTCGATCTCGGTCGCGTGGGGCTCGGCCGCCAGGTAGCGCCGGATGACGGGCTGGTTGCGATAGCGCCGGGTCCCGGTGAAGCCTGCGGCCCCCGCGCCAAGCCCGAGCCACGGCGTCATGTCCCAGTAGCGGGTGTTGTGGACCGCGAGCGCGCCGTCGCGGGCAAAGCTCGAGACCTCGTAGTGGCGGTAACCGAGCTCGGCGAGGTGGTCGCGCAGCGCGAACATCATCTCGGCCTGCAATCCGTCATCCGGGGCCGCCACGAGCCCGTCCCGCACCTTGCGGCCGAGCACGGTCCGCGGCTCCACGGTGAGCGCATAGCAGCTGAGGTGCGGCGGCCGCCACCGGGTGACGATGGCCGTGGCCTCGGCGAGCAGCCCCTCGACCTCCTGCGGGCGGCCATCGGAGCGGCGCCAGCCGTACATCAGGTCGACCGAGAAGCTCCCGAGCCGCCCGCCCGCGTGGGCGTCAGCCAGACGATCGAGGGCGCGCGCGGCGCCATCGGGACCATGTCCCCGGCCGAGGTGGGTGAGGGCCTCCGCGTCGAGGGACTGAACGCCGAGTGACACCCGGTTGAAGCCGAGGGCCGTGATGGCCTCGAGCCATTCGTCATCGACCTGCTCGGGGTTTGCCTCGAGGGTGCGCTCGGCGCCAGCCACGAGCTCGGGCGCGACCGCGGCCACGAAGCGCGCGAGGGCCCGCGGCTCCCAGAGACTCGGCGTGCCGCCGCCGATGTAGAGCGTGCCCAACGCACCGTCCCACTCCGTCTGTCGTCGATGGGCGAGCTCGGCGAGCAGGGCGTCGGTATAGGCCTCCGAGGGCGGCACCCGTGCGGTCGTCAGGACGAAGTCGCAATACGGGCAGCGGTGGACACACCACGGGAAATGAACATAGAGACCGCGGGGCTGGGTCATCGCGTGTAGACCTCGACGCGGTCGGGCAGGTAGGCGGGGTCGAGCGGCAGCCAGCGCCCGTCGGGGGTCTGCTCGAGGGCGTGGACGCGCGCGAGTCGGCCCTCCTCGACGTCGACGAGCGTCAGGCTTGGCGGCTGGACGAGCGCCTGACCTGCAAGGGCCGACGGGGAGCCGTCGATGCGGCCCACCGATACGACGGGCAGGGCCCCGTAGCGCGCAGCGTAATGAACACCGTGTGCTGCGGTCGCAAGCAATGAGACCCGTGCCCGCAGGAAGAGCTCGTAGAGCTTGAAACGCGGGCCGAGCGTCGGGCCGACCCGCCCGCTGAATGGGTGGAGGGGCAGGTGGGAGAGGACGATGCGGGCTTCGTAGACCTGTGCCTCGTCGAGCCGGGCGCGCAGCCAGGCGAGGGTCTCATCGTCCTGCACGTCGCCGGTCAGCACCGTCAGATGCACGCCGCGGAAGGTCATGGCGCTGCGACTCGGGAAGCGCGAGCCCGCCGCCAGCTCGAGGGCTCCTTCGGCGCTAGCGGGGTGCCGCACGACCGGGCCCGAGCCGAGATCCTCGGGTGAGAGCGCCCAGACGAGCGGGACGCCTGCGCGCGCGAGGGGCTCGGCGAGGCGGTCGCGGATGGTCTCCCAGGCGCCCTCGGGCGTCGTCGCGGCCGCAGCCCCAGCCCGCGCCACGACCCCGCCGAGGTGGACGACCAGGGCGGGCGACAGCGCCGCGAGCGTCGCGGCGAGGTTGGCTTGCCCAGTGACCCCGGCGGTCTCGGACAGCAGCACGAGGCGAAAGCTCGTCGGACCGTCGGGTGGCGGCGGCAGGGTCCCGTCCGTGGGGGCCTCGCCGAGCGCCTCGGGCGACACCGAGAGACGCTCAAGCGGCAGAATGCGCGTCACGCTGTGGCGGGTCCCGTCAAGCTCGACGGTCAGCGTCACCCGCTCGTCGGCTGTCCCGCGGAGGAATGTGTGTGAAATCGCACACCCCTCGCGCTCGGGCGTTGCGTCGCCGAAGCTCCAGCGGCAGCTCGCGCGGCTGAAGGCGTCGGGGGCGACCGACGCGGGCGGGCTCGCCGTGAGCTCGACTGGGGTGGCCCGGTAGACGCGGAGGGTCTCCGGTTCGGCGACGATGACCGGGCGCTCAGCTTCCTCCGCCTGACCGGTCGCGGTGGCCGCCCCGTCCGCGTCGGGTGCTCCAGCCGGGATGGCCGGCAGCGGGCTCAGTCCCGACGCCGGCAAGCCATCGCGGGCACGCGGCGCGCAGGCGGACGCGATGAGGAGACTCGACCACAGCAGGGACCAGCGGGCGCTCATCGCAGATCCACTCCCCAGATCACCCGCTCGGTCCCCGACACCTCGAGCGCCGCGTCCCCAGGCGCCTCGTGTCGGTCGAAGCGCTCCCCGTCGAGCGTGTAGGGGCCCGCGAGGGCGATTCGCCGCACCGCGCGGCGCAGGACGCCCTCCGCGGGCGCGCCGACCATGAGTGGCGGGATGAGGCCAATCAGCGCCTCGGGGGCGGTCGGCAGAACGGTGACCGTGTTCATCGTGCCTGGTGTTGCGACGTGGCGGACCGCCGACACGAGCCCCTTCGCGAGCTGCAACGGGACGGTCGTCGCGACCGCCGCTGCATACGTCGGCAGGCGCTCGTCGTCGAGCGTCAGCTCGGTCTTCGGGGCGTCGAGGAGGTGCCCGTAGCGTTGCCAGAGCTTCGTCTTGAGGGTGTAGCCCGCCCCGACCTCCCACAGGAATCGGCCGAGCCCGCGGTAACCCTGCCCGAAGCGCTCGTACATCGTCAGCGCGTTGTAGACGAGCTCGGACCCGAAGATGTAGCCGTGGCGCGTCAGCCCGGAGGCCTCGCGGACGGCGAGCAGCGGGACGGGGCGCCGCGGGATGCTGCCGAGGCGGGCGCCGCGGGTGAGCGCGAGGAAGCGTCTGACGGTCCGGACGGGGTGTCCCACGGTCCCGAGGACGCGGGCGAGCATGTTCATCCCGCCGCCGTTGACGAACAGGAAGGCCGGGCCGGGCAGGGGACGCCCGAGGTCGCGTGCGGCCCCGTCGAGGACGCGCAGCGCGCTGTTGACGGCGTGGTGGATCGTGCCATCCCCGCCGTTGAGGATCAGGACGTTGACGCCGCGCGCGAGCAGCAGGTCGGAGAAGGTCGCGTCGAGCGCCGAGATGCTCGGGGTCTCGACCGCGAGGTCGGGCTCGGGCAGCAGGGCACGGAGCCGCGGATGGGCGACCGACCGCCAGTTCGTGTGCGCGAGCGGGTTCGAGATGAGCCCGACGCGAACGCGCGCGTTGGTCTCGACAGCTTCGAGGTAGCGGCGGCTCATGTCAGAAGTGCTCGAAGTCAGGACAGGGTGGCGCAATCGCCGCGCCGTTGCAGGACCAGCGTACCAGAACACCGTCGGCGTCCCGTGGCCCGACGGTCCCGATCGCCGTGAAGCCGAGCTCCGCGATGGCTGCGTGGCAGGAGACCGGGGCGGTCACGAGCAGACCATAGTCTTCGCCGCCTGTGGCGCGGGCGGCAGGTGTCAGCTGACGAAGTGTCAGGTCATCTGGCAGGCGCGCCAGGTCGATCGCGAGGGTCACGGCACTCGCCTCGGCGAGCCGCGGAAGGTCGCGCGCGAGGCCGTCAGAGAGATCCATCGCCGCGGTCGCGCCGCGCTCGGCGGCCGACTTCCCGGCCGTGAGCGCTGGCTCTGGGCGGAGGTGTGCCCGCAGGCAGGGATCGGCGAGCAGCGCGGTCGCGGCTGCCGCCTCCCACGTCGGAGGCACTTCGCCCGCCTCGAGCGACGCTGACCGGGTCCGCGCATCGGCGAGCCAGCGGCGCAGGCCCTCGCCCGCCCGCCCGACCCGTCCGAGCACCCACACCTCGTCGCCAGGCCGCGCCGCGTCCCGCCGCAGCAGTCGCGCCCCGGTGCTGCCCCAGGCGGTGATGGCGATGACGACGCCAGCATCCGCGCGCACCGTGTCGCCCCCCACGAGCATCACGTCCGCCTGCCGGGCCGCCGCGCCCAGCCCGTCGGCGAAGCCCTCCACCCAGCGCCGCCGCAGGGACCCGGGCCAGCGTCGCGGCAACCCGAGCCCGAGACAGAAGCCCGTCGCGACCGCTCCCATCGCGGCGACGTCGGACAGGTTGACCATCAGCGACTTCCAGCCGAGCGCCTCGGGCGGATGGGCCGCGAGGAAGTGCGTCTCCTCGATGAGCAGGTCGGTCGTCAGCGCCACGACACCGCCTGCCGCCGTCACGATCGCCGCGTCGTCGCCAGGACCCGCAGGAGACGGCGGATGGGGCACCCGGGCGGCGATGGCCGCGATAGTCCAGTCCTCGGCGTTCAGGCTCGTCACGTCGCTCCGCCCCCGCGCGCGGGGCTCCGTGCCCGGGCACCGCGCTCCGGCAGCCTAAGCGCGGCCGCCCCCTCGCGCAACGTCCGTCGCGGCCCGACGTCCGGCAGCCCGCCTGCGGCATCCCACCCTCGCGTGGAGGGCCCTTGTTTCACCGCGCCGTTACGTTCTAGACTCGTACCCATGACGGACGTGACGAAGCTCGGACGACGAGGATTCTTCAGGCTGACGGCCGCGCTCGGGCTCGGCGGTGCGGTCGCGGGTGGGCTCGTGCGCCTCTCGCGCGGCGACGCAGTGGCTTTCATCGACCCAGTCGTCTTTCCCGACGCGCCCGTCACGGTCGGGCTTCGCTTTCCGAACGCTCCGTTTGGCGCCAAGGCCCGTCTGTGGCTCCACATCGAGACGCCGCGCGGGGTCGTCACGCGCGATCTCGGCCGCGTCCGACTCGACGGCCCTTCGGGAACCGCGCGAGTCGCGGCGCATCTGGCCTATCCGTTCGAGGGCCGCGTCCCTGGCACCTACCGCTACACGCTCGAGGCCGTCCTCGGCGGGCGGAGCGCGGTCAGTGAGGCGGCCGTCACCTACGGCGTCCGCGACATCCGGTGGTTCTCATGAGCGCGCCCGCATTCCGACTCGTCGCGCTGCTGCTTCTCGGGGTCGTCTGCGCGCCGCGCGCCAGCTCCGCGCAGAGCTTCGAACCGCAGCTCAAGATCAACCACATCGACACCTCGAAGGCCCCGCTCATCCGGGTCTACGCGTCTGTTCTCGGCAAGAACGTCCGCCCCATCCCGACCGACCTCATCACGCAGGTGCGCCTTTCGCGCAAGCCAGACGGTGAGAGTCCGGTCGAGCTCTTCGCGTTCGTCGACGGGGCGCTGACCTGGCCGAAGGACCTCGAGCCCGAGGAGCTCGGCAAGCGCGAGGCCCTCGCGGTCAAGCCCGAGCTCGCCTTCGCAAACGCCCTGAAGGAGGGGGCTGCGATCGCCATCGTGGCGCCAGGCTTTCAGGATCTCGAGTATCGCGCGGGGGTCCTCGGCACGACGTCCCGCACAGCGGCCGCCCTGTTCGCGAAGAAGCTCGGCGCCGCGAACCAGCTGAACGTTATCTGGTACAACGACTTCGTCCATGCGTACGTCTTCAAGCAGGGGCACCTGAACGGGCTGACGGCGATGACGCCCGACATCCTCGAGGCCTGTCGGACGTGGGAGACGGACAACCTGGAGTACTGGGGCATGACGCCCGAGGAGATCGCGGCCGCGAAGGGGGAGGAGGCACCTGCCGCACCGCCCGAGGGCCCTGCGCCGAACGAGGCCCGCTGCGGGCTCCACGCACGCTACGACAACTTCGCTGACATCGTGGCTGGGGCCCGCCTGCCCTACGAGGGCTACTGGCCGCAGCTCTTCGGCCTCGGGCAGCCCTACAAGCTCTGCCAGGACCCCTCGCACCCGCTGAAGCGCACCGGCATGTCGGCCGACGGCGACGCGTCACGGGTTCAGGCTCTCGATCTCGCGCTCGAGATGCTCGCGCGCGACGCGCGGCCTGGGCAACCGCGAATCCTGATCCTGACAGGCGACGGGCGCGACGGCTACATCGACGCGCTCGCCGACTGCAGCTTCCAGATCGAGAAGGCCTGCGACGAGGAGGCCGGGGTCGCGCAGCTCGCCAAACGGTCCGCCGCCAACCCGAAGGACTACGGCACGAAGAAGGCCTACGGCGAGGCGCGCAAGGCCTGCATCGACAGCCGGAAGTCGGCGCGCGCGGCCGAGTTCATCTCCGCCGAGCAGGCCGTCTTCGTCCGCAAGTTGCCGACCTGGCTCGGGCTCGCCAAGGCTGCCAACATCCGCATCTACAGCGTCATCCACCCGACGGGTACGCCTGCGACGCGCGAGCGCCTCGAGCTGCTGGCCTGGCGCACGGGCGGGACGCCGCGCCACGCCGAGGCGGCCGAGGATGTCGGCGCCGTCTCCGATGCCCTCGTCGAGGAGCTGAACGGCCAGATCGTCGTCACGTTCGCCGATGACACGGTGACGCCGAAGGGCGACGCGAGCTACATCCTCGAGGCCCGCGCGGGCAAGTCGAGCTTCAAGTCCGACCCCTTCAAGGTCCTCATTCCACCGCGCTTCGAGCCCGGCGTCGTCGCGGAGGTGAAGGCGCTCGGCGAGGCGAAGCTCGGCAAGGGCGGATTCCTCGCGGTCGCGATCGCGGTGGCCCTCGTCGTGCTGCTCATCCTGCTCAAGATCATCCTCAAGTTCGCCAAGGGTGGCGAGGCCGCGGCGGCGAAGGCGGTCAAGGGCGGCAAGGGGGCGGACAAGGCGAAGGCGAAGGCGATCGCCGCCGCCAAGAAGGCGAAGGAAGCCCAGAAGAAGGCGAAGGGAGGCTGAGGTGGCTGAGACTCCGGCAGCAGCGTCGGCCGCGACGGATGGTGCAGCCCCTGCACCCGACGGCAAGAGCATCATCATCGCGGGCGAGTACCATCGGCTCGGCGGCAACGTGAAGGTCGTGACCTTCAACGACCCGGGCAGCGAGCCCGCCGTGATGAGCTTCTACTCGGAGACGACGAGCGCGAAGTGCCTCGGTGGCGGGTCTCCCTGCTACAGTGACGGGCGCATCGACAAGGGCAAGACGCTGAGGACCCCCGAGGAGCTCGCGGGCCACGTCAACCAGATCGTCTTTCACATCGACGGCTGCGTCGACGCCAACATGTGCTTCAACGTGCTGCGTTCGCGCAACCTGTCGACGCACTTCATCATCGACTGGGACGGGACCATCTATCAGGTCCTCGACGTCCGCGACTGCGGCTATCACGCAGGTGAAGCGAACGGGAAGTCGGTCGGCATCGACCTCAACAACATCATGAAGAACCTCGTGAAGGAGCCCGACGGCGAGATGTATCGCGCTGGCCACGCGCGCTACGAGGAGATGATGAAGCCCGAGTTCAAGCGCCCGAAATCAGACGTGAAAGAGCTCGCTTACGTCAAGGTGCAAGCCTATGGCTACACCGAGCCGCAGTACGCGGCCATCATCGAGCTGCTGCGGGTCCTGATGATCCAGCTGCCCGAGATCAAGAACGCCTACCCGATCGGCCTCGACGGTGAGGTCATCAACACGCCGCTCGAGGATCCGGCCTCGCACGCGGGCTTCATGGCGCACTGGCACTGGGAGTCGCAGCGCTGGGATCCCGGTCCGGGCTTTGACTGGCAGCGCGTCTACCACGCACTCGCAGGTGGCAAGAACGCCTTCCCGATCGACCTCGAGGAGGGGAAGAACATCGGGAGCCTGCTCGAGCCGGCCAAGGTGCGCGATTACGCCGAAAAATATTACCAGCACAACGAGACGCAGACGAACGGCTGGTACCCGATCGGCATCAACCAGACCTGGCATGGCGGCATCCACCTTGGAGGAAAGCGCGGCGACAAGGTCTACGCGATGATGCAGGGCGTGCTCGTCGCGGCCCGCTTCGGGCGTGCGCCGAGCAAGCTCGGGCACAACAACTTCATCCTGCTGAAGCACACGGTGCCGATGGCACAGCCGGTGATGCCGGGCGCCACCGAGGTCCCGCCGCCGAAGAACCTGGTCTTCTATTCCCTCTACATGCACCTCGACACGATCGACTTCACGAAGGTCGACGACGCGTCGCCGCAGTGGGTGCGCGATCTGCTGAAGGCGGACGCGGGCAAGACCGACGGAGCGGCAGCCGACCTCGAGAAGAAGCCGGGCGAGGACGAGGAAGAGGTCGAGGACATCGTCGACGCGAACGAGGTCGACGTCACCGACCCCGACGCCATCGACAAGAAGACGGGATGGCTCAAGGTCGGCGATGGAGTGCAGGGGCTGCGCGACGGCAAGCTCGCCAAGATCTTGCACGAGAAGAACCCGATCACGATCAAGCCGGGCGACGTCATCGGGCGCATGGGCATGTTCGGCCATGAGGACGAGTGGAAGGCGCAGATCCACGTCGAGGTCTTCGCCGAGCCCACCTGGAAGGACGCCGTCGACATGGGCGTTCACGGGCGCTTCTTCACCGAGCTGCCTGTCGACGTCGGGGCCGACCTCTTCGTCGAGAGCCGTGACATCCTGAGTCTCTTCGGGACGCAGAAGCGGCGTGGGTCTGCCCTGTCACCGCAGCGGATCCTCGACCCGTCGACCATCGAGGGCTTCTGGACCTCGCCGACCGAGTTCGTCGAGGAGAAGCGCTTCACGCGCCGCCTCGTGACGCGCCACGTCTCCGAGTGGTCGGACATGGTCGACTGGGTGCTGTCGCTGTCGAAGGCCGAGGGGTGGGATCAGCGCGTCGTGGAGTTCGAGGCGCTGCTGCGCGAGTCGTCGCTCGGGCGCGACGCCATCCGCAGCGTGCTGCCGTTCATCTGGCTCAACAAGGACGTCGCGAAGCACATCGGGCTCGACGTGACCGACTGGCGCGGGATCCTCGATCACTTCCACCCGATCCACTTCCTCCTCTGGCTCATGTACAACTCGGTGAGCTCGGGTCAGGGGCTCGCGACGGGCGTCAGCAAGAAGAAGGCGCAGGCGATGGCGAAGGAGGAGGCGCTCAAGGCGCAGCACTGTGCCCAGATTCCGCGTCCCACCGAATGTGCGCCGTCCAACGCCGAAGAGTTCGTCCCGTCCACCACCGAGATGATCGACGACCTCGACCTCATCGATGCGGGCAGCGAGCTCGACGCCTGGTTCGGCGAGCGCGATCAGGGGGAGTGGAAACGTCCCGAGCGGGTCCGTGCCATGGGGGCCCCCTAAGCAACCGGATTCGTTGTGATCGCACGTTCCGCTTGCATCGACGCAACGCTGGTGGTAGGCCGCTCCTCACCGCTTGCCCGTGCGGCCGTCGTGTACGGCTGTCCTGGACGGGAGGCTGCCTTGGCAGCCGACGTACGCAACGTACGGAGGAGTGGCCGAGTGGTTGAAGGCTGCGGTCTTGAAAACCGCCAG
>SYAK01000136.1 GCA_005788935.1 Pseudomonadota bacterium | reverse complement strand
GACGGGTTCCGGACGGACGACGGAGCGCTCGACGCACAGGCGGCGTATGAGCTGAATCTGTTGGCCGAAGAGGGCTTCGTGGTGCCCGATCGGTGGTCGCTGGCGCTGCCGCGCGAAGCGACAGCCCCGGCGCACTGAACCGACGACTCGACCGGAAGCCGGAGGGCGTGGTAAGCCTCACCCCTGAATTCTGTGGAGGTGCATGATGTCGCGCGGGACACTCGAGAGCCTGAAGGCGCTGGGCGACAAGCTCGATGCGCGTTGGTCCCGCGAATTCGCCGGGATGCCGCGCCACACGCGCGAACTCGACGCGCTTGACCGGATGCTCGAAAAGGCGGCGGGCATCGTGCGCAAGGCGAAGCCCCTCAAGGGGGCCGCCGCCGAGACGCTGAGGGCGTCCGCGTCTCAACGTGTCGAGCTGTTCCGCAAGGAGCGGGCGGCGATCGCGGAGGCCCGCTACGAGAAGCCCGAAATCGGCGAGGTCTTCCGGATCGGGCGCGACGTCGACGCCATCTATGCGACCTGGCGGCGGCACTTCGCCGGGCAGGACAGGCGGACCCGCGACGTGGCGTTGCTTGGCCGCATGAACGCGGGCCTTCAGGTGGCGCATGCACGGGTGCTGGCCATCCAGGCGGTCCAGCCAGACGTTGCCAGCGCAGACTTCGTGCGCGACCTGGGGACTCAGGTCGAGCTGCTGCGCGACGAGGCCTCGGAGATCGCCAAGGCCCGAAAGGCTCTGGTCGGCGCCGACCGGGCACTGGCCGCGATCACCGTCGGTCACGGGCTCGTGCGCCGATACCGGACGCATTTCGCCGGGCAGTCCCGGCTCGCGGCCGAGCCAGCCCTGCTCGCGACGCTCATCGAGGTCCTCGAGGGGGCGCTCGCCGAGGTGGACGCGACCGACCCGACCACCCTCGCCTCCCACGTGCAGGCCGCCGACATCACGCGGGATGTGGCCAGCTTGCGCGACGAGCTCGCCATCTGGCGCGACGAGCAGCGCCACATCCCCGAGGCGCAGGCGGCCGCGAGCCCCGAGGCGCGTGGAGCGGCCCTCGCGACGGTCGCGAACGCGCTGTTCGCCCGCTACCAGTCCGATTTTGCCGGGCAGACCCGGGCGACCCGGGACCTCGGGCTGCTGACCACCCTCTGCGACCGGCTCACCGACGTCGACGCCCAGCTGCGGACGCTGTTTACTAGCAGCTCCGACCCGGTCCTGCGCAAGAACCAGACGATCACCGAAGAGCGGCTGCGGATCTGGGAGACCGAGTGGGTCGAGATCAACCGCGCCAGGTCCACGCCACAACCCGCGGTCACGCCCGCGCCGCAGCTCGGCCCGAGCTGAGCCCCGAGAGGTCCCATGCCCGCCCTGCCCCGGTCGCTCGTCGTCGCCGCCCTCGCCAGGGCCCCCCTCGCCGCGGCCTGCTCGGGGGTTCGCCTCGCGACACGTGCGTCGACCGCCCTGCCCGCCCGCGACGTGACCCTCGTCGAGGTCCGGACCACTGGCCTCGAGGGCGCCTGGCGCGTCGTGAACTTCGCCTCGTTCGATGTCGCGCTCAACGAGCCGTTGCCGGGCGAGGCGCCCGAAGACGTCGTCGTGTCGATGCGCGAAGCCGCTTCGTCCCATGGGGCCCGCGTCCTGTTCATCGATCGGTGGGAGGACCCATTTCGGCAGGCGTTCTACGGCTACGGTGTCGTACCTGTCGACGGTGCGGCCTTCGAGGGGCTCGAGCCCGCCGCTCCCTGCGCGCATGCGGCGTTCAAGGCCGCCCTCGCCGAGGTGACCACGGCAGCCCGTGCGTGTGTGCGGGACGTGCGGGCGCGGCGTCCAGGCCTGCGCGGGGTGGTCGACGCCCTGTTCGAGGTCGACCCCTTCGGCGGCACGCTCCGCGCGGCCGCGTCACCCGACTCGTCCCGCGACACGGAGCTGCAGGGGTGCGTCATCGCCCGCATCTACGCGACGGACTGGGGTTCTCCGCACGCGTTCACATGCAGGGGCTCGATGCGGGTCGATCTCACGGGGATCGAGTGAGACTCGCGTGATGAACGACACCCGCGCCACGGCCCTTGCGGCCACCCTCGAGATTCCACTTGAAGCGGCGCGTCTGACGCTTGACGCGGACCTCATCGACCTCCACATCGACACGTTCATCCCGCCGCGCCTGCCGCTCGTTCGCTACGATGTCTTCAAGCGGCACGGGGGCGCGGGGCGATTCTTCGGCCACCTCGACCTGCCGCGCATCGAGGCGGGCGGGCTCGACGGGGCCATGTGGTCCATCACGACGAACCCGTTCAGGACCGCGTCGTCGCGCTGGCGGGTCTTTCAAGCCAACCTCGGGCGGTTTCGCACGATGGTGGAGGCCTCGGCCGGGCGCATGACGCTCGTGCGCACGACCGCCGAGTATCGCGCCGCGCGGGCCGCTGGACAGCACGCGGTGTTTCTCTCGATACAAGGTGGCAACGCGCTTCAGGCGGCCCCCGGTTATCTCGACGCGCTCGGTCCGGACCAGCCGATCGTGCGCGTGACGCTCGTCCACCTGACGAACGCCGCGTTCGGTGTCACCTCGAGTCCGCTCCGGCTCTGGCGTGGTCGCACAGGGTTGACACGGGCGGGCCGGGACTACGTCGCGAACCTGAACGCCCATCGCGTGTTCGTCGATCTCGCGCACATTCACACGACGAGTTTCTGGGAGGCCGTCGCCGTGCACGATCGCACGCAGCCGCTCATCGCCACCCACACCGGCGTCACGGGGGTCAAGCCGCACTGGCGTAACCTCGATGACGACCAGCTGCGAGCCATCGCCGAGACCGGCGGCGTCATCGGGGTCATCTTCGCGTCGAACTTCTTGCGGCCGCGCGGAATGCCCAATGACGCCGACGTCGTGCTGCACCACATGGAGCACATCGTGAACGTGGCCGGCGAGGACGCTGTCGCCGTCGGCAGCGACTATGACGGCGCCATCACCCCCCCGCCCGATCTGCGCGATGGTCTCGCCTATGGCCGTCTCGTCGCGCGCATGCTCGCTCGAGGCTGGTCCGAGAGGCGAATCCGCAAGGCGCTCGGGCTGAACTTCCTCGCGAGTCTCGACCGCCTGCGTCCACCTGGCTGAAAGGGTGTCGCGCAGATTTGCAGGGCGGCGCCAAAGACTGACGGCCCGATGGACGCGTGGCCTCGTGCCAGACGGGCACGTCAGTTTACCGGAGGGCGCGTTCGCCCTTGCCGAGGGCGACACCTCGGAGGTCCGCCTGACCCGTGCTGCGATGTTGCGGAAGGCCCCCCGTGAGCCTCGCCAGATAGCGCACGCTCGTGTGGACGGTGCCGACGACCACGGCTCGCGAGGCCCATCGCGGCTGCTCGTTTCAGTCGCCAGCCACGCAATGAAGCGCGGCCCAACCTCTGACGGCCGATCCGGACCTTCCAGGCGAGATCCCTGGTTTTCGCCTCGTGCGGCCGATCGCGCCTGCGTGAGACTGGCGGGACCTGATTCTCCAGAAACTTGATGAGTTCCGGCTTTGTGCGGACATGGGCGTCATGGATTGGAAGCTCTTCACATCGACCTTCATCGCCGTCTTCATCGCCGAACTCGGGGACAAGACGCAACTCGCCACCCTCTCGCTCGCCGCTGGCGGGGCCTCGCGGTGGATGGTGTTCCTCGGGTCTGCGCTGGCGCTGGTGGCGAGCGCGGCGATCGCCGTTTTGGTCGGCGCGGCCCTCGTGAAGGTCATCCCGCCGATCTGGCTGAAGCGCGCGGCGGGAGCGGTCTTCGTGGTGCTCGGGATCATCTACCTGCTTGACAAGGGCGAGGCCCCCGCGCCGCCAGCGGGTGGTTCGCCTGCGAGCGTGGACGGGGCGGGCCCGGTCTGACCGGGTGTGCGGGTTCGCCCGCGCGGGCGGGTCCGGCCACACGGTCGGGGGCGCGCTTTATCAGTTCGCGCAGTCGGCACAGAACGGCGTCGCGGGGAGCATCGCGACGCGACGTGGATGAATGGCGTCCCCGCAGCGCTGGCAGGTGAACGCCACACCGGCGTCGAGGCGGGCGAGGGCGGCCTCGAGGGCCTCGATTTCGCGGCGGGTCATCGGCTCGAGGCGGTCGACGATCTCATCGTTTTCCTGCTCGGTCGCGCGGTCCTCCCAGTCCTGCGATGGCAGGCCGTCGCGGTTGTGGCGGTGGTCGTCGAGGCGACGGAACCGCGCCTGATGGGTCGCGAGCTGATGCTCGAGTTCGGATCGGAGGGATGCGAGGTCATGGACGTCTGCAGACATGGACGGCTCCTGCGTGGGTTCGCGTCTGGATGCACCGCCAACGCGAGGCAAGAAGCGTGCCAAGCGTGCCGCGACGGGCTTGGCGCTCACCGAGGCCAAGGGCGCGCCTCGCATGTTTTGGACGAATTCTTGAATTTCGGACTTGGCCCCGCCGCGCGCGTTACTAGAACTCCCCGTTCGACGGCCATGCGAATTGCGCGCTCAAGGCCGCCCCGGAGCCCGATGCCTCCCCCCCGACAACCCATGGCCGCACGGGGTCCGACGTGACGCCTGCCCAACGCTCCGAGCCCGACATCGGACGGCGGCTCGCACAGGCCCGCCGCGGGACCCTGCCTCGAGCCGCCGCGACCGCGTCGCTCGGTCTGCGCATGATGTTTCACGACAAGCCGAAGCTTGTCGGTACGACCCTCGGCGTGGTCTTCGCGGTGGTGCTCGCGGCGCAACAGCTCGGGATCCTGTTCGGGCTTCTTCAGAAGAACACGATGTTCGTCGACAACGCGGGCGCCGACGTGTGGATCTGTCCGCCCGGCACGAACCAGCTGCAGCCCGGCAAGTTGCTCGCAGAGTCCGTGCTCGTGCAGGCCCGCGCCACCCCCGGTGTCGCGGTCGCGGCCCCACTCATCTATGGCACGAGCGGCATCCAGCGTCCCTGGGGCGGCTCGGAACCCATCACGCTCATCGGCGTCGAGCGACCGGGGGCACCTTCAGCGCCGATGCTTGGCGGGCCCTGGAACGTCATCGCTGGCGACCCCGCCTCCCTCGCGATGCCTGACGCGCTCTTCCTCGAGGACGCGCGGCGCGAGAAGATGGGGGCTGTCAACCTTGGCAGCGAGCGCGAGGTCAATGGCTATGCGCTGACCGCGTGGGGGTTCACGTGGGGGCTGCTGCCGTTCGGGCCCCCCTATGCGTTCACGGCGCTCGATCGTGCCCGGGACATCCTCGAAGTCCCGGCGGAGTCGCAGCATTTCGTGTTGGTCAAGGTCGCCGACGGGGAGTCGCCCGAGGCGGTCGCGGGCGAGCTTGCCACACGCCTGCCCGAGACACGGGTGCTCACCCGACCCGCCTTTCACGCCGCGATCGTCAAGACGCTGCTGAGCGAGCAGCTTGGCATCACCTTCGGGACCTCGACCGCGTTCGGGCTCATCATCGGCTTCATCATCGTGGCGCTGTCGATGTTCTCATCTGTCATCGACAACCTGAGGGAGTTCGGGACACTGAAGGCTATCGGCGCCACCTCGGGCGATCTGTCGCGCCTTCTGGTTGTGCAATCGATTGCGTACGGCGTGTTGGGTTCGTGGATCGGCCTCGGCCTCGTCGGCTTCGCGGCCGAGGGTATCCGTTCGGCGAACCTCGCGATGATCGTGCCGCTCGAGCTTGTCATCGCGACTCCGGTCGTGATGGTGACGCTCTGCGTGCTGGCGTCGTTCCTCGCGCTGCGGCGCGTGCGTCGCCTCGAGCCCGGCATGGTCTTCCGCTGAATTCTCGGGGGTGCCCCTTCCCCTCCCCTGCCCTACCGGATGGAACCCGCCTTGACCCACGAATCTCCGCCCCTCGCAGTCGACGCCCGTGGCGTGAACAAGCGCTTCGGAACCGGGGCGCTCGCGTTCCAGGCGCTGTCCGACGTGGACTTTCAGGTCGCGCGCGGCGAACTCGTGATGCTCGTCGGTCCGTCGGGGTCGGGGAAGACGACGCTGCTCTCGATTCTCGGGTGCGTGCTTCAGGCCAGCTCGGGCGCGGTCCGACTCTTCGGGCATGACGTGGCGAGCCTGCGCGAGCGTGAACTGCCAGCGGTGCGGGCGGCGCTCATCGGGTTCGTCTTTCAGGGGCACAACCTGCTCGCGTCCCTCACGGCGCGCGACAACGTCGCGATGATTGCGCGTCTCCGAGGGCAGTCCAAGCGGGCCGCCATCGCCGAGGCGGACGCGCTCCTCGAGCAGGTCGGTCTCGCCGACAAACGGACGCGGCGCCCGAACGAGCGGTCGGGTGGTCAGCGTCAGCGCGTCGCCATCGCCCGCGCCCTCGCTGGCGAGCCGCCACTCATCCTCGCCGACGAGCCCACCGCAGCGCTCGACGCGACGACCGGGCACGAGGTGACCGAGCTGCTCGTCGGTCTCGCCCGCCGTCGCAGCACCACGGTCGTCATCGTGACGCACGACAACCGCATCTTTCAGTTCGCGGACCGCATCGTGTCAATCGAGGACGGTCGCATCGCGGCCACCTCCGCCGTCGCCGGTCTGGCTGCGGTCTCGCACGGGAGCCCCCACGCATGAAGCGCATCCTCTGGTCGACCCTCTCCATCGCCCTGCTGGCCGGCATGGGCTGGTCCATCTTCTCGCTCGTGACGCGCGATGCGCCGACCGTCCCGCGCGCACCCGACCGCGCAGTGGCCGAGCGCGTCGTCGTTCCGCCCGCCGAGATCGCGGGACGGGCTGACGCGGTGAAGGAGGACCTGCGGGATCCGACGCTCGCCGCGACGGCCGCAGCAGCAGGCGCTGTCATCGGGGGCAACGGCATGGTCGAGCCGCGCGGCGAGGAGATCGCGGTCGCGAGTGCCGTGGCCGGGCGGGTGCGCGAGGTTCACGTCCATGCCGGGCAGCGGGTGGTGGCTGGCGACCCGCTGCTGACCCTCGAGGACGCGTCTCAGCAGGCCGCGGTCAAGGTCGCCGAGGCCGAGGTGGCGCTCGCCAGGGCGCGGATGCTGCAGGTGACCCGCGGGAGCCGCGCCGAGGAGGTGCAGGCGGCGGTGGCCGAGGCGCGCGGTGCGGAGGCGCGGGCGGCCCTGTCGAAGGGGGTCGAGGCGCGGCTTGCACGGCTTGCGGCCGGAGCAGCGTCGACCGCGGACGAGGTTGAGCGCGCGCGGCGTCAGGCCGAGGCGGACAGCTTCGCGGCCACCGCCGCCAAGGCCCGTCGTCAGGCGGTCGTGAACGGCAGTCGCGCGGAGGATGTGGCGGAGGCCGAGGCTCAAGTGGCGCTGGCCGAGGGGCGCCTCGTGGAGGCCAAGGTGCGGCTCGATGAGCGGGTCGTGCGCGCGCCGACGGCAGGTGAGGTGCTCGCGGTGCGGGTCCAGGCCGGTGAGTTCCACCAGCCCGGCGGTGAGGCCCCGGTGACGCTCGGAGAGACGGCCCACCTCGAGGTGCGGGTCGACGTGGATGAGCGCGACATCGCCCGGGTCACTGTGGGGGCGAAGGTCCGGGTCGTCGCAAAGGCCTTCGGAGATCGGGTCTTCACCGGCGAGGTGGTCGAGCTCGGGCGGCGCATGGGGCGCAAGAACGTGCGGACGGATGACCCGGTCGAGCGGAACGACGTCAAGATCCTTGAGGTGCGTGTGGCGCTGTCGGAAGGCGTGCAGGCCGGGCTCATTGTCGGGCAGCGCGTGACGGCCCTCATCGACGTGGGCGGACCTGTCGCGGCCGTGCCGACCGAGTCGCCAAGGATGCCGGACGAATGAAACGTTCTGTTTCAAGGTGCAGGCCCTGCGCGACGGCGTGAAACATTGTGTTTCAATGATTGAAGCATTCGGTTCCATGACGTCGAAGGGCGGCTGCGTCCGGGTGCTGCAGAGGTCTCGGTCCGGGATCGCCCGCTGACGTGCACGGCGGCTGGGCCACCCGATGAAAAGCGACACCTTCGGCGCGCTGACATTGACACCCGCTGGCCGAACAGACATAGCGCCGCGCATGTCGCATCCCCACGCCGAGACCTCCGAGCTCCCCACCCTGCCCACGCCCGAAGCGGCCCCGACCGGCTTCGAAGCACTCGGCCTCGACCCGCGCATCCGGCGAGCGCTCGTGGATCTCGGCTTCGAGAACCCTACCCCCATCCAGCAGAAGGCCATCGCGCCTCTGCTCGCCGGGCGGGACGTCATCGGGCGAGCGCGGACAGGGACGGGGAAGACGGCGGCCTTCGGGTTGCCCTTGCTAGCGCGCCTCGCGCCGCCCGAGGGTGGCGGGACGGCGCGGACCGTGACCCCGCGGGCGCTGGT
>SYAK01000135.1 GCA_005788935.1 Pseudomonadota bacterium | reverse complement strand
CGGGCGAGCCCCGGGCTGGGCGGGCTGGGGGCTCAGCAGCGTCGTCAGCGGGGGCGACTCGGCGGCTGGCGGGGCGGGCGGTGGTCCGGCCGGGGCGGGCGCTTCGGTCTCGGCGGGCTCGGGCTCGCGCTCGGGGATGGCGTGCGCTGGCAGGGTAGCGAGCGACGCGGTCGTTCGTGGCGGCGCGGTCGCTGGTTCGTCCCAATCCAGGGTGTCGTCCGACACCTCCGCGAGGGGCCTGCGAGACGGCACCTCGAAGCGCGGCCGGGACTCGGCCGCATCCGCGAGGTTGTGGAGCGCCTCGCACTTGTCGCCGATGTCGGAGCCGCGCGCCAGGTGACTGTCACACAACGTCATGAAATCAATGGAAGTCAGAACCCGTTCGCTGCGTGACCAGCGAGGGCGCAGGCGATGGTCACGCAGGCTCTGCAGGCCACGGCGCAGCATCGGATCGAGCTCCGCCTCGCTGCGTCCGGCCTCGATCTCGGCGAGCTGCACGAGGGCGGCCTCGATCGCTGTCTGCGACATGGCCGACACCACGTCGCGCGCGGCGAGCGGCACTTCGACCCACTCGGCCCACGCTGCGACATCCTCGGGCGGGCAGGGGCAGGCGCCGCGCTCCACCTCGGGGTCTGGGCCTGTCTCGGCGAAGATCTCGGCGGCGAGGGCGAGCGCTGGCCCGAGCCATGGCGCCTGCGGCTCGAGGCCGAGGCTGGCGAGGCGTCGTTCGAGCCCGCGCACGCCCGGGCGACGCTGCTCTGCGAGTTCGCTGTCGCGGCAGTGTGCGGTGAGCTCGGCCCAGAGCTGCTGACGCAATGCCGGATCGAGCGGGGTCAGGCCGGCCTGTATCAGTTTGACTTCAAAACACTTTCGGCGGGCCACGGCGAAGAAGCGGTCCTGCCACTCGAGCTGCTCGATCTCGGGCGCACCGTCGAGCGCCGCCTCGAGCCGGTTCCACGCGGTGGCGAGCGCGTCAGCCTCGTCCGGATCGACCAGCATGGCGAGGACGGGGCCGCGTGGAACCGCGAAGTGGGCCTCTGGGACGCGCACGAGGTCGACGGAGTGGATCAGCACGAGCTGGCTGCCCGAGCCGCCGAAGACGTGCAGGCGCCGCCCGAAGATGAGGCGCAGCTCGGAGCCGATGGCCAGCCCGGGGCGGAGGCGCTCCTGGCGCACGATGACGCGCCCGTCGAGCCGCTCGAGGAAGATCGCGCGGCCGAAGATCTGCTCGACGAGCACCGTGTCCACGAGCTCGGGCGGGATGTTCTCGGCCATGAGGTGCTCGACCACGGCCGAAAGCAGCGGGCCGAGCCCCGCGGGATAGCCGCGCAGGGTCTCCTCGGCGAGGAGGGCCAGCAATCCCGGTAGCTCGTGGCGCACGCGACGGCCGAGGACGAGGGCCACGAAGCGCGCCAGATCCGTCTCGGCGAGGTTCGCGGGAGGGAGGCTCGAGAGCAGCCCCGAGAGCGACAACGTCATGCCGTTCCCCCGAGGCGTGCGAGGCGTTCGGCGTGTTCGGCCTTCAACGCCCTCCGGACCTTGGCGAGCGCCAGTCGCTGCTCGCGCCGCACGGCGGCCTCGTCGAAACGCAGGTGCTCCTCGGGCGTCTCGGGGGTCAGCGCCCGCACCGGGCAAGGGCGTCCAGCCCCGTCGAGGGCCACAAAGGTCAGGTACGAGCTCGCGGCGTGCTGCAGGGACCCCGCGGTCGGGTCGCCAGCCTCGACGCGCACGCCGACCTCCATCGACGTCCGCCCGACGAAGTTCACCATGGCCCGCAGGTTCACGACGTGTCCGACGCGGATCGGCATCACGAAATCGAGTGCGTCCATCGAGGCCGTCACGCACGAACGGCGCGCGTGCTTCATCGCCGCGAGCGCGGCGCAGATGTCGATCCAGGCCATGATCTGGCCACCGAAGACCGAGCCGAGCGCGTTGGCGTGCGTCGGCAGCACGAGCTGGTTCATCTCGACCGCCGACCCCCGCGGGGTGCCTGGCGTCTCATCCTTCTCGCGTGCCACGTCCGTGTCCATGCAGGCCCTCCGACCTTCGGTGCGCCTGCTGGCGCCCCTCGGGCGAGCCATGATGCCCCAGCTGCGCCCCGCTGACAAAGTCCGCGGATGCCAGCAGGCCGAGAAGTGCGGCGTCTGTCCGGGCGGGCGCTGCCTCCTTGCGCCTCCGTCACCGAGAGGCCATGCTGACCGCGATGTCGCCGCCGCTCGACCCGCGCACCTACCACACCCGCCTCGCCCCCGAGGGCCCCGCCGCCGACGCGCCCTTCGCCCTCGCCTGGCAGGCCTGGGACGCAGCTCCCGACGACCTCGACCGCCCCACCGTGGTGCTGCTCCACGGCTACCTCGACAGCGCGCATACGTTCGACGCCGTCGCGCGCGCCCTCGCCGCCGACTACCGCGTCGTTGCCCCGGACCATCGTGGTCATGGAGACTCCGATCGCGTCGGAGCCGGCGGATACTATCACTTTCCGGATTATGTCCGAGATCTTGCGCTGCTGCTTCCCGTCATGACGCGCGGACGCCGCGTCGCGCTTGTCGGTCATTCGATGGGGGCCACCATCGCGGCCTACTTCGCGGGTGCCTTCCCGGAGTCGGTGGCGGCCCTCGTCCTCCTCGACAGCCTCGGGCCGGCCGCGCCGGCTCCTGATGAAGGGCCCCGGCTCATGCGTCGCTGGTTGACCGACCTGCGCCTGCTGCCCGCCAAGCGCGAGCCGCCGATGCCGGATCTCGTGACGGTGGCGCGCCGGCTCGCGCGAACGTCCCCGTACGCCTCCGAGGCGCGTCTCGTCGAGCTCGCCGAGGTCGCGAGCACGCCCGACCCGGCGGGAGGCTATGCTTGGCGGTTCGATCCGTTGCACCGGACGACCGCGCCGACGCCCTTCGATCTGCCGCGCTTTATCGCCTTCCTGCGGGCCATCACGGCGCCGACGCTGGTCGTTTGGGGCGAACACACGCCCAATCGCCCGCCAGATGCAGCCTATCGCCTCGCCCAGCTGCCGCGCGCGACCGAGTTGACGCTCGCTGGCACGGCCCACAACCTGCACCACGAGCGCCCGCGCGAGCTCGCGATGGCGCTGCTCGCCTTTCTTTACGAAAGCTTCCCGCCAGACGAGGCGCCCTGAACGAGGTCCCCGATGTCGCTCCGCGTCCTCATCGTCAACATCAACTTCGACCCGCGGACCCTCGAGGGCTGCGACCGCATCGCCGCCCGCCTCGCCGAGCTCGATCCGGCCGTAGAGGCCCGCGTCCGTCCGTGGCGCCTCATCCTCGACGCTTCCGACGCGCTCGTCCCGGATCTCGCCCGCTGGGGGCCCGCTGCCGTCATCCTCGGGCCGAACGAGACGCCGTTTCCGGCCTATCCGCCAGCCTTCGACCGCTTCCTGACGTGGGTGCGCGCGCGTCGCGGACCGACGCTCGGCATCTGTGGCGGGCATCAGGCCCTCGCCCTCGCCCACGGCGCGCCAGTCGCGCCAGTCCACGCCGTCCCGGCAGCGACCACGACCTACGCCGGCCTCCCGAAGGTCACCGGCCCACAGCGCATCCGACTGCTCGGAGACAGCGACCCCTTGACGGCCGACCTGCCCGAGGAGGTCACCGTCACTGCGAGCCACGTCGACGAGGTCAAAGACGTCCCACCCGGCTTTCGCGTCCTCGCCATCGGCGACCCGTCCCACGTTCAGATCATCCGCGCGGATCGACGGCCGATGTGGGGGGTGCAGTTTCACCCCGAGCGCCCCGTCGGCGTCGAGACACCCGAACCGGGCGACGTGATCCTGCGGAACTTCCTCGCGTTTTCGGCCACATGGCGGGCACGCGGCGACCGCCCGGACGGTGACGTCACGTGGGTGACGCTGCCGCCGGGCGAACCAGCCTGACGCGGAAAAGACCGCGACACTAAAAAGAAAGTGGTGGAGGCGCGGGGATTCGAACCCCGGTCCGAAAGTGATCCACCAAGAGCGTCTACGTGCGTAGTCTCCGCGCTTTGATGTCGCCGTCGCGTCTCCCACGGACCGGATCCGCAGCGGCCATCCTCAAGTGGTCTCCCAGGCGTCGAGGCGCCGCCTGGAACAAGCCTTCATTGAATGACAGTTGGAAAGCAGCGCCGAAGGCGAGCTCTGCCCCAACCGCTCACGGTTTCTTAGGCCGCGAGAGCAAACGCGTTGTCGTTGGCGTTTGTAATTTCCCACTGTTTTTAACCGGGTCAATGAGGCCCCGGACACGCAGCTCCTGCTTCAACACCCCCGTCGAAAGCCATTCGCCCCCACATCTTCGCTTGTCACGCCCGGCTCGCTTGCACGAGCCAGACCGCGTGGGCCGCGACAACGGCCCGAACCTCACCATAGACACCTCGCCTGCACGACACAAGCATCAGGTGGCCCAAACGGAAGAGGCCCCGACTAGCGGGGCCTCTGCACCTCACGCGGTACGTGCGCTCAGCCAGGCGAGAAGACGAACGGCCACTGCACGACGCAGATGCCGCCCTCGGGCTTCTCGAAGGAGAGGCGTGCCATGATCCGGACGATGCAGCTCGTGGTCTCGCCGTCGTTCAGCGTGTTCTGCGTCGCGGTGGCACCTTCGACGCGCCCTTCGGCGTTGATCGTCCAGCGCACGGTCAGCTTGCCCTTCAGGTCCTTGTTGACCTGCAGGCGCTGCTCGTAGCACGCGCGAATGGCACCCGCGCGACGCTTCACGACCGACTCGATGTTGCCCTTCTTGCAGAAGCCCTGGGCCGTCGAGCTGCCGACATCGAGCTTGCCGACACGCTTGGCGCTGCGATCGCCGAGGCTCGCCCGGACGCCCTTGCCGCCACCGGTGTCAATGTCGGCCATACCCTGGATGCGCCCGGTGCCCGTGCCGCCGCCGCCTGAGCCGTCGCCTGTGAAGCCCATGCCTCCCGACCCGTGGCCCATCACGAACTCGCCGCCCTCACCCGCCATCGCGTAGGCGATCTTGTTGCCGATGCCCGAGCTGTTCTTTCCGAGAATGTCCGCGATGGCGCCCGAGCCGCCGAGCTTGTTCGTGGACAGGAGGTCCGTCAGGCCGACCTTCTTGACGTCGATCTTGTCGACCATCTTGCCGTCCATCTTCGGGATCTTGCTCTGCTTGTCGGGCTTCTCGTCGGGGTCGCCGAACTTGCCCTCTTCGCCGCCCGCCTTCTTGGCGAGGTCATCCTCGGGCTCTTCCTCGGCCTCGGGCTCGGGGATCTCGATCTTCTTCTCTTCGGGCTTGATGACTTCGGCCTCGACCGTGAGGTCCCGCTCCGCCGACAGGGTGAGCGTGCGGATGATCTGCTTGTCCCACAGGAGAATGGAGAGCAGCAGAAAGCCGATCTGGATGAAGGACGACCAGCCGATGGAGGCCCACACCGGGAACTCGGGCGGGGCGGCCTTGGCCTCCTTGCGCGTGCGCTCGTCGGGCTGAACGAACTGGAAGAACACCTTGACGTCGCCGAGGTTGACGATGCCCCAGTCGCCGAGCTGAATCGGGACGTAATTGATGCCTTCGACGTTCTCGGTCGCGTGCTTGACGAAGTCGCCGATCGGCTGGGTCTTCTGGTTGACCGTGATCTGGCCAGCGAGCTCGCGCGTCAGGCCGATGGCATATTCGCCCTTGCGGCCAGCCCGGAAGAGCGGGAGGCGCTTGATGGTGTCATGCGGGATCACGAGGGCGTTGCGGATGTCGTCGCCGACGTTGACCGTCTGCGGCTCCTGCAGCAGCTTCTCCTGGACGACCGAGTCGCGCCAGAGGACCGCCACGCGGAGGAACTGCATGTTTGGCGTCCACTTCGGCTGCGACGCGAACACCACGAGCGGGCCCGCGAACATCAGGAGCGTGCCCCAGACCGCGACCGAGTAGCCGACGCCCATCTCGATCCGCTCGTGGGCCATCATGTCGAGGCCCGCGCCCTTGCCCATGTTGGCGTACACGAGGAGCGCGAACAGCACGAGCGACGAGCCGAGGACGGCCGCCGCGAACTGGTAGCGCTTGAAGGTCACGATGCCGAGGGCGCTCGAGGCGAGGGCCGCGAGGGTGAAGATCAGGACGAGCCCGCCGGTCGGCATGACGTCGAGCGCGCTGGCGGTGATGCCGGCGAGCTGGAATGTCTGCCAGGGCATCAGGAGCGCACCGAGGAGCGCAAGGAGTGCGCCAGCCAGGGAGATGATGTGTCCGGTCCGCATGTTTCTTCCTTCCTTTCCGTCGGGGCCACCGTGGGTTGGACGGGCGGCGACGGACCCTCTACCGGGTGCGGTTGCATAACCTTTCGTGTGGAAATCGGTCAAGACCGAAGTCGGGCGACCTTCCGCAGGCCGTCGAACTCGCGGTGACGCGGTCGTCGGAGGAGTGACACCAGCGCGCGGCGCAGGTTCCTCACCGTCCGAAAAAAAGTGTCGCCGGTCTCAGTCGGCCACCTTCCCGCGGCGGCTGTCGGAAGGGGTCGCGGCGAGCTTGCGGGCGCGCTCGGCGGCGGCCCGCGAGCCGGTCCGTTCGGCGAAGGCGCGGAGGAGCGCTGCAGCGCGAGGGCGACACGTGGTCCGGTCGGCGAAGCGGAGCCAGGCCCCCTCGGCGCAGGAGACGTCGCCGAGTCCCTCGCAGACCTCGGCGAGGCGCCACAGGGCGGCGGGGTCATGGGGGGAGCGTGCGAGCCAGGCCTCAAGGTCGGTTCGCGCGACCGTGGGCTCGGAGGCTGTGAGATCGGGCGCGGTGCGTGCGAGCCCCTCGAGGGCCCGAATCTCAGCCGGAAAGGTTCGAGCGGCCGCAGCATAGGCGGCGCGTGCGGCGGTGAGGTCGCCTGCGTCCTCGTGGACGCGCGCGGTTTCGATGAGGACCGCGGGCGAACGGATCCCGCCCTCGCCAGCGGACACGAGCGCTGCGAGCGCCTGGGTGCGGCGCGTGGCACAGGGCTCGGAGGCGGTGCTAGCCGGTGACTGACACGCATCCCATGCGGTCGCGGGCGTCACGAGCCGCAGGCACTGGGCGTGCTCGAATCGGGCGAGGGGCCACACCGGGAGGTGGTCGACGGCGTCTCCGAACGCGGCGCAGGCCGTCGGGAGGTCGCCGAGGCGGCGGGCCTCGAGGCCCCGGTCGAAGGCGGCACGGGCGAGCGCCACCGGATCGGGGGTCGGCTCGGCGGCTGCGGCGTTCGACCCGCACAGGACGGCGAGAGTCACGAGCACGCGGCAGGCTGACGCAAGGCGTGGCGGGTGTGCTAGGGTCGGTCGCATGGCGGTGATGGAGAGCGCGGGTCGGGGCGCATGTCAACTTCGGCGCGGCGGTGTGGTGCGCACGCACGCTCGCGTCATCGGGCTGGCCTTCCTCATAGCGTGCCACCCCGTCCACGGGGTTCGCGCGGCCGATGGCCCGCCCGAACCGCCAGCACACGGAGACTGGCTCGGCGCCTGGGTCGGTCTCGAGGCGCGTGGGGGGCTGGCCGTGACAGGGGCCGATCCGACGCGCGGCGGGCTGGCGTTGCCGACGCCGCGGGCTCGCTGGCGGCGCTGGTGG
>SYAK01000134.1 GCA_005788935.1 Pseudomonadota bacterium | reverse complement strand
GGCGGCGGCGGCGGCGACGCTGGTGGGTGGCTGCGCGTCCTCGCGGCGGGCGCGCAGGCGGGCGAGGGCGGTGGTCGCGAGGGCGAGGGCGGTCGGGCCGAACTCAGCGCTGCCGCGTCGTCGTGCGAGGCCGAGCGCACGCTCGACGGGGGGTGGCGGGCCGTCCGGGATGGCGGGCGGGTCGGCGGCGAGCAGGGCGGCGTGGCGGCGCGCGCGGAGGGAGAAGGCCGTCGGGATGAGGGACAGGGCGAGGATGGCGACGAGCGGCCAAGCGAGCGCGGGATCGGCGACAGCGCGGGAGAACTCGCCGGTCATCCGGTTGACCCGGTCGATGTGGTCGCGAACGGTGCGGGCGACCGGGTGGGCCCGCGTCGGGTCGAAGACCCCGTGGAAGCGGTCGAACGCGGTCACGAGGCGTCCCTTGCATGGCTCGCGGTCGCACAGGTAGCGCATCAGGTTGGCGGCGAACTGCTTGTTGCCGTAGTGAACGCGCAGCATGTCGTTGATGAGGGTGGAGGCGTCGCTCACGACGATGGCGAGCCCGAGCCCGAGGCGGACCTCGCCGACGAGGTGGCGGTCGGTGGCGTCGGGGAAGGCGAGGACGGGTACCGCGCTCGAGGGGGTCATGATTTCGAGTGCTTCCGGGTGATTGACGTGGAGCGAGCCGGCGCGGAAGAACAGGAACGAGGTGGCGCCGCCAGCCCGGACGTCGACCGGCTCGGGCCTGCGTGGGGATGCGAGGGCGGCTGTCGTCGCGAAGCCGGTCGGGGGCGCGTGGCGGGCGAGGCCGAGGGCTTGCAGCGTCGCGCTGTGACGTGGGCCCTCGGTCGCGAGGACGAAGAGGCCGCCGGCCTCGATGAAGGCCTTCAGGTGGTCCGGGGCGGGAAGGGCCGCTGGCTGGACGGCGATGACGAGATCGCCGGGCGACAGCTCCGCGAGGTCGACGTCACCGCTCGCGGTGAGGTCCACGCGCGCCTCGGACGCGGTCTGGACGAGATAGCCGAGACCATTCCACGGCATCAGGTCTGGCGCGAAGTCTGCGCTGCGGACGTCGTCGGCCCGGGCGGTGCCGGCCAACCCGAGACCGGCCAGCACGAGACCGGTCAGCGCCAGGCAGGTGGCGAGCATCACGGGCACGCCTCGTGGGCTGGGCCGTCGGTCGCCTCGAGCTGCGCGACCTCGTCGGGACCGGGTGGTGTCGGGCCGAAGTAGGCGCATTCCACTGCGTGTACAGGTGGCGACAATGCGCTTCCCGAGTCGCCGCCAGCATGCCGGGCAGCCTCGCGCATGGCCTCGCGAGGGGTCTTGAGGCCCCAGTCTGCCGCGACTCCGGCGCGCCGAAGGTGGGCCTCGTAGAGGCGTCGTATGCGCCGCGCGACGCGCTCGACGTCGACCACAAGCCCGTCGCCTCGGCCGTCGTGGGGGCTCGGCAGGGTCAGGGTGCGCGGCATGTAACCTGCGCCGTCGAGCGTGAGCCGCCAAACTCCCGTCCGGCCGTCGGAGTTCACCGCGAGGGACGAGACCCCGACGACGCTGACGACCTCGGCCACGTCGCCGCGGTCCCCGATGATCGCCACACGCGCCGAGACCTCGGCCGGCTGGCCGGTGTCGGCGTCGACGAACCGCAGGTTGAGGACGTCCGTGCGGAGCCTCGCCGCAGACCTCTGCGCCGCCGCCGCCGCGCGCTGGCCAGACGGCTGCCGGAGCCGCGCGGTCAGCGCCGCGAGTCTCGCCGCGACCCAGCGGCGGGAGGCGTGCGCCCCGATGGCACCAGCGACAAGGACGATGGCGAGCGCTGCGACGCCGTCGAGTGAGCGCCCAGCCTGCCTCGGAACCTCGAGCCGCAAGACCTCGCTCTCGGCCGCCTCGAGCCCGGGCTCGGCCGGGACAAAGGCTGCCACCTCGAGCTGTCGCTCCCCGCTCGCCTGCAGCGCCTCCAACGGGACCGCCACATTCCAGACCCCATCGCCATCGGTCAGGGCCGGCAAGTCGTAGCGCACGCGGCCCGAGCTTCCCCGGACGGCGACCCGCACTGGCGCCGCGCCCCACGGGCCGAGCTCGTGCGTCACCCGGCCCGAGAAGCGAAGTCGCCCGCGTCCGGCGTCCTCGTGCCCAGCTCGGAGATTGAGTCGGGTCAGCAAGGCTCGCGGGAATCGCCGCGTGGCCTCGCTCGCGCCAAGACCCGAATCGCCCTCGAATCGCACGGTCACCTCGACGGGCACGGCTGGCGCTGTCCGAGCCGGCCACTGACGCGGGGACAGCATCAGCTGGAGGCGGCCGTCGGGGCCGGTGCGCGCCTCCTGGACCGGTCCATCGTCCACCCGGACCTTGAGCGGCGCGCCCGCGATGGCGGGGAGGGCGGGGGTCGCCCGCGCGAGGTGAATGGTCACGGTCACGATGTCCGAGCGCAAGCCGAAGTCCACGTCCTCGCTCGCGATGAGGAGCCGCGTCGGGGCCGGGCCGAGTCCAACCTCCCCGCGCGCCTCGTGGGGGGCGTGGTGCTCCCCGCCCGCGAAGCGCACGCTGAACCGCACCCGCTCGCCGCGCACGGGGATGACCCCGCGGCCCGTGGCGTCCGTCAGCAGGGTCTGCCGCCGTGGCGGGGTGCCGTCCGCGACGAGCTCGACCTCAAGCGGGCGCAGGATGAGCGGCGGCCCGTCGGACTCGGTGAGGCGAACCGCGAGGCGCGCCCCCGTATCGTCCCGCTCGAGGACCACCTCGAGCGACGTCGCGGCCCGGATGGCCAGCGGCAGTGACGCGGCCTCGAGCGGCGCTCCGGTGGCGGCGCCAAGGGCGACGGAGGCGGCGATGGCAGCGAGGGTACGGCTCACGCCTGACATCATCCCCAAAGACGCCGCGCTTGTCGAACCCTGCGTTCGTCGGGTATGGAAACCGGCCGAGGGGGCCCGTGCGGGGCCTGCTCGCGCGACGCATGAGGGTGGTCTCGCCGACGGGCCACGGGAGCACGCATGGAAAGCCTGAAGATCGATACGACCGTGGTGATTGTCGCGCTCGTCCTGTTCGTGGTGGTGGTCGCCCTCGGGCTGCTGTTCGCCCGGAAGGCTCGAGGTGGCGGCGCGTCCCAGTCGGGTCCTGTCGCGGGACGGTCCGGAAAGGCCGGAG
>SYAK01000133.1 GCA_005788935.1 Pseudomonadota bacterium | reverse complement strand
GGCCGTGGGGGTCGCGTGTTCTGGTGTCGGCTCGGTCATCGTGCGTCCTCGCGGAGGCGTGGGGGCCCGAGCGTCCTAGCGGGCGTCGCGGCGGATTGCACGCCTTTCCCGTCTTCCCGAGTGCGCGGGCAGCCCGACGTCACCCGAACGGGCTGCCGGTGTCACGCTCGTCCGCGGGGTGTGTACAATCGGGCGCGTATCGGAACTCAAACGATGACGGCAATTGTCGAATTTTAAACGGTTCGAGTGCTTATATGCGTTCATTATCAGTTTATGGTCGCATGCAGAAAGCGTCGTAGACTTGACCAGAAACCTGAGTCAAGTAGGCTGTCGGCATGCATCCGCGCCGCCTCACGCCTCGCCTCCTCGAGGCCCTGGCCGACACCCCGGTCGTCTTGCTGCATGGCCCCCGCCAGTGCGGCAAGAGCACGCTCGTTCAACGGCTCGCGGGTGACGATCTCGGGGCCCGCTATGTGACGCTCGACGCGATGGTGCCCCGTGCGGCCGCGACGCACGACCCGGAGACCTTTCTCCGCGAGCTCGGGCGGCCCGCCGTCATCGACGAGGTGCAGCGCGTCCCGCAGCTGTTCCACGCCATCAAGCTCGCCGTCGACACCGACAGGCGCCCGGGTCAGCTGCTGCTGACCGGCTCGGCCGACATCGCGCTGATGCCCGCGATCTCGGAGTCGCTCGCCGGGCGGGTCGAGCGCCTGACCCTGTGGCCGCTCGCGCAGTGTGAGCTGGCGGGGACCTCGGGCAACCTGGTGGACATGCTGTTCGCGAGCGCGCCGCCGCGCACGTCGGGCCTGCTCGGGCGGCAGGACTACCTCGCCCTTGCGATCCGTGGGGGCTTTCCCGAGGCGGTCAGCCGGGCCGCCGGGCGCCGCAGGGGACGCTGGTTCGCGAGTTACCTCGACACGATGGTCGAGCGGGACGTGCCACAGCTCGCCGACATCGACGGGGTCATCACGTTGCCGAGGCTGCTCGCGGCCCTCGCGGATCGGGCTGGCGGGCTCGTCAACGTCGCTGACCTCGCGCGCGACCTCGACATGAACCGCCTGACGGTCAAGAAGTACACGACACTGCTTCAGATGGCCTTTCTCACCCGCGAGCTGCCAGCGTGGCATCGAAGCGTCGGGGCGCGTCTCAGGAAGGCGCCGAAGATCATCTTCCCCGACAGCGGTCTGCTCGCACACCTGCTCGGCGCCGATGACGCGCGGTCGGCGACGGCCGAGCGGCGGGCGGGCGCGCTGATCGAGAACCTCGTGGTCTCCGAGGTCATGAAGCTCATGAGCTGGGCCGACACCGAGGCGCACGCCCACCACCTCCGGACCGAGGACGACGTGGAGGTCGATCTCGTCCTCGAGGCCCGCGACGGGAGGCTCGTCGGGATCGAGGTCAAGGCAGCGGCGTCGATCGAGGCGCGAGACCTCAGGGGGCTTCGTCGCCTTCAGGCCCTCGTCGGAGATGACCTCATGGCCGGCGTCATCCTGCACAGCGGGTCCGAGGCCGTGGCCTTCGGGGAGCGGCTCTACGCCCTGCCGATCAGCGCGCTGTGGAGCGAGGTGGGCGCGGGATGCGCCGCTGTCACTGGTGAATGAGCGCTCAGTCAGGCGCCGTGGGGGCGCCGCGGCTCAGCCGAAGGACGTGACCGGAGCTGGACGCCCGCCGTGAGCGACGAGCCAGTCCCGGACCTCGTCGCGCTCGATGTGGACGAGCAGCGCGATGACCGTCGGCGTCCCCGCCGCACGTGCGACCGCGGACGCGAGGAAGTCGTTCTCGGAGGCGGCGCGAAGCAGGCTGTCCTCGGGAACGCCGAGCGCGCGGAAGGTCGCCGTGATGAGGTCTTCCATCTCGCCTTCGGCCCGGCCACGCTCGTAGCCGACGAGACCGCGGACCCAGACGGCCTCGGCCCCGATGGCGCGGACGCCTTCGAGGAGCGACACCGCGTCGTCGCGCTCACGATCGCCCGCGAGGCCGACGCTCGTGACGAGGGGCGCGGGCGCTTCGCCACCGAGGCGAGCACGCAGGCCCTGCAGCATCGGGGCGAGCGCCTCGAGGCCGTGGCCGTTGTGGCCGAAGTCGAGGACCACCGCGTGCGCGCCAAGGCGCCACAGCTCGGCGCGTCCCGGGTTGTCATCCGGGCTCGCGCCGAAGCTCGTGAGCCCCGAGGCGATCGCGGCGTCAGAGACACCGAGGGCCGCGGCCAGGGCGGCAGCGACGAGGGCGTTCTCGAGGTTGTGCTGGGCGAGCCCTCCCCAGGCGGCCGGCATCTGCGCCAGATCCATCACGCGGACGGCGTCGCGTGCCGTCTGACGCACCATCCAGGTGCCGTCGAGGACCCAGCTGACGCCACCCTGCGCGAGCTGGCGCGCGAGGCGGTCGGCCGCGCGGGGCTCGGCGGGGTGTCCGGAGACGAGGACCCACCGGGCGGGCTCCCGCGCGACGCCGTGCGCGACCGCGGCCTCCCATGAGGCGTCGCAGCTCGCGTTGACGATGCAGACCCCGCCGGTCCTGACCGCCCGCCAGACGGTCGCCTTGGTGGCGGCCATCGCGGCGACATCGCTGACGCCGTGCTCGCCGAGGTGGTCGGCGCCGACGTTCGTCAGCGCTGCGGCGTCGGCCCCGACCGCCCCGAGCCCGCGACGCAGGATGCCGCCGCGCGCGGTCTCGAGCACGGCCGCCGTGACGCCCGGGTGGCGCAGGATGCGGCGGGCGGCCCCGGGCCCGGTCCAGTCGCCCTCTTCGAAGACGACCTCGTCGAAGGTGAGCGCGTCGGTCGAGGTGGCGCCGACGCGGTGACCGGCGTGGCGCAGGACGCGGGTCAGCATGCGGCTCGTCGATGTCTTGCCGTTCGTCCCGGTGATGAGCACCTTCGGGACGTCGTGAAAGTCGCCCGGGTCCAGCGTCACCGGGTCTGGCGGCGCCGCTGCGGGCCAAACCCGGCAGGAGGCGCCGTAGCCGAGCGAGACCTCGTCGTCGTCCCACAGGAACGGCACGCCGTGGGCGTCGGCCCAGTCCTTCAGCGCGAGCAGCGCGGGGCGGACCTCGGGATCCTCGTCCTTCTTCCACGCGGCGTGGCGCGCCTCGAGCCAGGCGTCGCGGCCGGCCTCGCCCGGCGCGGTGTCGGGCGTCGAAGCAGCCCCTTCGAGGAGCTTCTCGCCAAGCCGGACCGCAGCGTAGAGACGGTCGATGGCGGCTGGGAAGACGACCGTGGCCGAGCAGCCATCGGGCCAGCGCCGGACGACGGGCGGGTGGCGATCGCGCGGCGGGAGCTTCTGCGCGAGCTCGGGGTAGATGTGATCGAGATCTCACAGAACTCTGGCAATGCCGGCGTCGCGTGCAGCGGTGTCCGGCCAGCGGACCTCGACGACGACGCCCGGCCCTCCGCTGTCGAGGTTCAGGCCGGTCAGGCGTCGCGCGTCGAGGATCTTCATCG
>SYAK01000132.1 GCA_005788935.1 Pseudomonadota bacterium | reverse complement strand
GGAGCCCCGCGCGCGCCAAAGGCCACGACGACGAGCCGACCGCTCGGGGCGGGCGATGCCGCTCGGGCCGCTGCGGCGAGCGCCGGGGTCCACGCGGTCACGAGGGCGAGGGCGGCCGCGAGCAGGCGGCGCGCGGTGGTGGGGCGGAGGGGCGACGGGGTCACGGGCACCTCTCGGGCTCGGCGGCACAGACGGCCATGGACTTCCTCAGCGCGGCCGCCTTCTCGAAGAGCTCGGGCTTCGTGATGCGGCGAAGCCAGCCCTCGGCCTGCGGGAAATCCCCGACTTGCCAGGCCGCGAAAGCCATCGCGTAGACGACCGTGTCATCGGCGCCGAGCCCGCTGCGCAGGACGCGCTCGCCAAGCGCCGCGACCTCCTCGAAGCGCTCGAGCTCGACGAGGAGGCCGACGCGCTGACGGAGCTTCAGCTTGGCGTCAGGGACGCGGGCGTTCATGCGCAGCGCGCGGTCGAAGATGCCCGCGCGGCGGTAGAGCTCGGCCGCGTCGAGGGCCCGCTCGGGGGCCATCATGGCGGCCCGCTCAAGGATGAGGGCGGCGGCGGAGGTCTGGCCGCGGTCGAGCAGGGACTTGCTCTGCAGGGCCATGATGCGCGGGTCGTCGGGGAAGCGGGACGCCGCGCGGTCGAGGATGCTGGCGGCCTCGGTGTGAGCGCTCGCACGGCTGAGCGCCTCGGCGGCCGCGAGGAAGTCCTCGAGTCCGACGCCTGGCTGCTCGAGCCAGGTAACCCCGACGTCGGCCGCCGCCCGGTGGAGGCCGGCCTCGGCGAGCAGCGACAGCAGCATGCGGCGGGCGTCGGTGAGGCCCGGATCGGCCGTGAGAAGACCGCCGAGCACCGCGTAGGCTTCGGAGAGGAAGCTCGTCCCGTCACCACCTGCCGCGGCGGCCTCGGCGCCCGCGCGCCACAGCGCGTTCGCCCGCAGCAGCGCGAGCCGCGGATCGGCCGCGAGGGTGTCGGCCGGCACCCGACCGAAGGCGTGGACGGCCGCCTCCCACTGGGCGAGCGCCACGTAGCACTGGGCGATCCAGCCCGGCACGGTCGGGTCGTCCTGCCCGAACTCCATCGCCTTCTCGAAGGCTTGCGCGGCCTCGAGGTGGGCCTTCCGGTGGAGCGCGATGATGCCCCGCAGCGTGAAATAGCGCTTCAGCTCGAGCGGCGGCGTCGCGGGCGCCAACGGGTCCGCGGGCTGCGGAGCTTCAGGCGAGGCTGGCACCGGCCCGGCGGCGGCGAGGGCGTCAGCCTCGGTGGCGACCGCGTCGAGCTCGCGGGCCGCGCGGGCGTGGTGGCCGTCGCGGATGAGGAGCGCTGCGAGCTCGAGGTGGTCGACCTCGGCCTCGGAGGTCTTGTCAGCCTCCTCGGCGGACGCAGCGGGGGCGGTGGCGGCCATCGCGAGCGCGACAACCACCCGGAGGGGGTTCCACATGACGACGTCTCCTGCCCGGCGAGGCGGAGCGTGGCCCCGCCAGCAGCGCGGGTCTTCGGGATCACATCAGCGCGAAGCGCACGACCTGGCGAGCCCACACCTTCACGGGCTTGCCGCCATAGCTGGCCGGCTCGAACCGCCACCCACGGACCGCCTCGAGCGCGGCCGCGTCAAAAATGCCAGCGGGCTCGGCGCGCACGACCTTGGCCTGCTCGACCGAGCCGTCGGCCGAGACGAGCAGGCTGACGGTCACGACGCCCTCGACGCCCTCGGCCCGCGCCCGCGGCGGGTAGGAAGGGGCCGAACGCTCGACCGCGCGCGGCGGCGAGTCGACCGCACCCTCGCTCATGACCAGGTTCTCGGCCGACTTGCCGCCGCCCGCGAGCGCGTCCGCCTGCCCGACGTCGCCGAGCGCCCCGCCGTTGAGGCCGGGCAGCCCGAGGTCGACGCCCGAGAGCGCCGTACCGACCGAGGCTGGCGCCACGCGCGCGTCATTTCTCGCGGCGGCTGGGCGGTCCTGCTTCGGCGGGGCCTTCTTCTGCTGCTTCGGCGGCGTCTTCTTCACCACCGGCTCGACCTCGAACTCCGTGATCTTTTGCGACGGCGGCGGTTTTGGCACGTCTTCGTTCAGGACGAGCATGGCCGCGAATGCAAGGGCCGTGCCGCCCGACGCGACGACGAAGGCCCCGAGCTGAATGGCGACGCGCTGCACGAGGGTCATGGTCCGGCCTCCGGGGACGTGGCGACGCCGACGTGCTCGGCCCCCGCGAGGCGGCACTGGTCGACCACCTCGATGAGGCGCTCGGCCGGGACCGCGAGATCGGTGACGACGAGGACCCGCGGCTCACCCGCCGCCGCGAGGAGGTCGCGCACGCGCGGCTGCAGCATCCAGGCCTTGACGGGCTGCTCGTCGACGAAGATGTCGCCAGCCCGGTCGACGAAGACGCGCAGCGCCTTGGCGGAGGCCGGTGCGGCCGACTGCGCGCCAGGCCGCTCGAGCTCGAGGTCCATGTCCTTCACGAAGTTCGACGACACCATGAAGAAGATGAGCAGGATGAAGACCATGTCGATGAGCGGCGAGATGTCGAGGTTCGCCTCGACGGCCTGCTGACGGGGGCGCCTCACGTGCGGGCTCCTCGGGTGGGGGTGGCGGTGATGGGGGCGGAAGGGGCCGGGGCGTCGGCGCCCGCGAGTGTCCAGGCGGCGAGCTCGTGCCGGAGGGCGGCGAGCTTCTCGCGGAGGCGACCCTCACGACGCGACAGGACGCGCCCGACGAGCAGCCCGGGGATGGCGACCGCGAGCCCCATCTGGGTCGTGATGAGGGCCTCGGAGACCCCCGCCGCGATGCCACCGTCCGCCGAGTGAAGGCTGCCGTCGCCGAGCGAGCCGAAGGTCTCCATCATGCCCGAGACGGTGCCGAGCAGCCCGAGCAGCGGCGCCGCGACGACGAGCGCCGAGAGCAGGATGCGGAGGCGCCCGACGCGGTCCTCGAAGGGCCCGAAGACGAGGCCGAGCGCCGCCGAGACGAGGCTCGCATCGGTGGCGCGGGTGTTGCGCAGCGCGGTCGCGACCGGCATCGCGGCCCCCCGGGCGTCGCGCAGCACCGACCTGTTTAGAATCAACAATCGGTATCCGATTGCGTACCAAGCGAGCGCGGTCGCGAGCGCGAGTGGCCACATGACCGACCCGCCGTCCTGCAGATAGTCGAGCGATTTCCGCAGACCGTCCATCACGCGGTGGCTCCCGCGACCGCGCCAGCGCCCGTACCCGTGGCGGTCCCGCCGTCGGGCTTGCGGGGCGACTTGCGCGAAGGCAGCTCGAGGGTGTGGGCGACGTCGGGGCCGAGCGTCCGCGTGACCGCGGCGAGGACGTCGCGCTCGAGGACGGAGAGCACCGCGTTCGCGCGCCCGGTGAGCAGCGTCCCGAGGAAGAGGGTCGGGATGGCCACCATCAGGCCGTACTCGGTCGTGATCAGCGCCTCCGAGATACCGCCCGAGAGCTGCTTCGGGTCGCTGTTGCCAAAGGCCGTGATGGCGTCGAAGGTCGCGATCATGCCGGTCACCGTGCCGAGCAGGCCGAGCAGCGGGGCGATGGCGGCGAGCACCGTGATGAGCGTCCCGAAGCGCTCGAGTCGCGGGGACTCGGCGAGGAAGGCGTGGTCGAGGCGCTCCTGAAGGGCCGCGCGTCCCGCATCGGAGTCGCGCTCGGCGAGGCTCAGGATCGGCGCGAGGCGTCGGGCGAGGCGCGAGCGGGCCGTGCCAAGCCGCATGACGAACCAGGCCCGCAGCAGCATCGCGAGCATCGCGAGACCGCCGACGACGACGATGACCCACGCGAGCGGACCGCCGACCGTCGTGTACTGGACGAAGTCGCGCTCGACGCGGGGCTCGATGCGCTTGTTCGGGTCGTCGAACATCATGCCGCGGATGGTCGGGGCGGCGGTCCCGCCCGCGAGCGCCCGCGCCGTCTCCGACGCGGCGTCGACCCAGAGCTGCCCGCGGCCGCCGCCCGCTGGCGCGAGGGCGCCAGACACACCCTCGGAGACACCCCAGGCGAAGACCCCTCCGAGGCGCACGATCTGGCCGTCGACGCGCGTCCCCTCGCGGGTGAAAAAGGTGCCCGGGCGGACGTCGAGCGTGGAGTCCCGGCTCATGAGCGCCTTCGCCGCCTCGAGCAGCGCCGGGATGTCCGACGGCGTGCCAGCGAGGTCACCCTTGACGGCCGGGGCGAGCCCCGATGGCTCGAGCGAGGCCCGCGCCCGCTCGGTGGTCTCAGGGGCGAGCTCAGCCTTGTCCTCGGCCACCGTCGCGGCCCGCTCGAGCTCGGCGAGCTTTTGTTCGGCCGCGTCGGCCGCCGCGCGGGACGAGGCGAGCTCGCCCTCCATCGCCGCGATGCGCCCCTCGCTGCCCCCGATGTCGCGGGACGCCTCGGCCTTGACCTCGCCGAGGCGCTTGGCGAGGGCGTCGCGCTCGGCCTCGAGGAAGGCGTACTCGCGCTTCATGACGTCAAGCCACGCGGCCCTCGCGTCGCCGCCGTCGGCGTGGGCGTTACGGCCGAGGGCCGCCCATGCGCAACTCACTGCGCAAATCATGGTCAACAGCTGCCTCATTTCGCACCTCCAGCGGTCGCGCCGAGCCAGGGCAGCTCGAAGAAGCCGCTGCGGACGCGCTTCTCGAAGCTGTCGAAGAGCGCCGCGAGCTGAGCGGTGCCGACCGGACCGGCGACGGCCTCGGCCCGCCAGCCCGCGCCGTCGCGGACGACCGCCCCGAACTCCTCGGCGCCGGCCTTGTACCAGAGCGCCGCCATCCCGAGGCGGACGACGGGCACGAGGCGCTCTTCGCCCGACGGCAGGCGGATCACCTGCCGGTCGAGCACGCTCTCGCGGACGAGCCGCAGCTCGCCCTCGACCAGCTCCCAGAGGCGCGCCCAGCCCTGCGCAGGCCCGAGCAGCCCGTCGGCGAGCTTCTTCTCGAGCGCGTCGATGGCCGCGAGCCGCTCGTCGAGGCGGAACGGCAGGGTCGTCGCGACAAAGGCCCTCAAGGTCGTGACGCCCGCCCGGACGGCTGGGGCGAGGGTGCTCTGGCTCGCGTTCCGCGCGTCGATCTTGCCCTGCAGCTCGGCCACCCGCTTCTCGAGCTCGGTCTTCCGCAGCTGCTCGCGGCGGAGCTCGGTCTCGGTCTGGGAAATCTGATCGGCGAGGCTCCGCATGCGGACCCGACGGTCATCCTTGACCTGCTCGATGCTGGTCGCGAGCGACTCGACCTCGCCACGCAGCCGCGCGAGCTCCGGCCCGAGCTGAGCGCCGCCGGGGTCGGCCGCATGCGCCGAGCCCAGCGACGTGAGGAGGGCGCCCGCGGCGAACGCCTTCTGAAGAAACGAAGCATGAAGAAGCGTTGCCACGAGCGTCTCCTCGTCAGAGCACAAGAACGTACGTCTTACTGGCGGGCGGTCGTGATCCAGCCAGCCGTCCAGTCCTCGCTGCCGAAGGCGCCCACGTACGGGACCTGCGTGAAGAAGGCGTCGGTCGGAATGACCGCACCGGTCAGCGCGGGCGAGCCAGCCTTCGGGCGGGCGTTCGGGGTCTCGGTGTTGAGCGCGTCCTCGAGCATGGCCGCCACGCGGCTGTTGCCGGTGTTCAGCGTGAAGAGGAAGGCCTCGACCGACCACGGGTCGGGCTGCGCCTCGCCGGCGTCATTCTTCTCGTCATCGGCGAGGAACTGCTTTGCGCAGTCGAAGATCGTGTTGGCGACCGCGAGGTTCCCCGACAGCGCGTCCCCGTCCTTGGCAATCGCGAAGGTCGCGGCGTGGTCCATGTCGTAGCAGGCCTCGTTCCAGCCCGTGATGATGCTGTTGTGGAGGCGGGCGGCCGTCCCCTCGCGGAAGAGCACCCCGAGGTCCGAGCTCGACGAGTCGGGCGAGCCGATGAGCGTGACGTTCGACAGCGTCGGCGACGAGCGCGGGAGCGCGTCATTGTTGTCGCCGTTGTTGTCGGCCTCGATGCCGTTGTCGCCCGCGTCTTCGTACTGCTGCACGAGCACGAACTGCGCCTTGCCCACCCAGCCGTCGGTCCAGTCGACGTTGTCGTCCGAGATGCCCGTCAGCACGACGTGCTTCACGTTGACCGTGCCGCCGAAGAACTCGACGCCGTCATCCTTCGCCATGTGGACCTGGAGGTGGTCGACGGTCGTGCCCGCGCCGACGCCCTGGAAGGCGATGCCGTTGAGCTCGTTGTCCTCCGTGATCGGGAAGCCGGCGAACTCGACGCGCACGTAGCGCAGCGTGCCGGAGTTGTCGTCGGCCGCGTCCCCGCCGTACTGGCCCGTCCCGCCCTCACCCTCCGACTCGCACGGGGCGGCGTCGCAGCCGTTGACTGGCGCGCGGCCGTTGATGATGAGGCCACCCCAGTCACCGCGGGCGCGCTGCCCGGGCGACTTCGAGGACGTGAAGACGATGGGCTTCTCGGCCGTGCCGACGGCCTCGATGCGGCTGCCGCGGCGGATGGTCAGGAACGCCTTCGAGGCGGTCTCGCCATAGATGACCGTGCCGGGCGCGATCGTCAGCACCGTCTCGCCGGTCTCGTCGCCCACGAAGACACCGCCCTCGAGCAGCCACTTCTTGTCGGCCGTCATCGTGAACGAGGTCGTGATCGGGTTGTCGATCGGCGCGCTGACGCGGCAGACGTCGCCCGTGCAGGTGACCTGCTCGGGCAGCTGCGCGACGGGCGGGGCCGTGTCGGTGCCCGGGGTCGTCGTGTCGGTGCCAGGGTCCACCGTCGTGTCGGTGCCCGGGGTCGTAGCGTCGCTGCCAGGGCTCGTCGTGTCGGTGCCAGCAATCGCGTCGACGCTCGGCGTCGTGGGGGTCGTCGCGCCGTCGTCACCGCAGGCCGACAGGGCGAGGGCGAGGAGGGGGGTCGTGGCGACAGGGTGGGCCAGGCGGCCGATCAGCTTGCGCATCTCTCACTCCTTGAGTCGTCCGGAGCGTCGTGTCCGTGACGGTGTCATCGAGGCCGGGGGGGTCCCGGCGGCGCGGACCCTGCGCGGCCGGGGTGACGGGTGCGTGTCCCGCCGCCGACATGGTGGTGAAGCCTCCGTGTCGGGTCGGCGACGCGGCGGAACCTGCGCATCCCGTGTGACGCTTTCGTGGCGACGGTCCGACAAGATCGTGAAGGCTCGATGTCGGGCGCTGTCACACGCGCGGCGCGCGGCCGCCTGGGCGGGCTGTGATTTGTCGTTCACACCCGCGCGCGGCGGGTGTAAGGGCGCGGCTTGACACGAGGGAGACCCATGGCCGACAGCACCGCAACCGAAGCGTCCCGCGAGGGGCACGCGCACGAGGAGCCAGACGAACGGGTGAGGCGCGCGGTCGCCACCTGGCTCGACGAGGCCATCATCGGGCTCTCGCTGTGCCCCTTCGCGGCCGTCCCCCGGCGCGAGGGTCGCGTCCGTATCCACGTGAGCCGCGCGAGCTCCCTCGAGGCGGCCGTGCACGACGCCCTCGAGGCCGCCTGGCAGCTGCTCGACGCGCCCAGCGACGACGACGATGGCCGCGAGGCGCCGCAGCCCGAGACCACGCTGCTCGCGTTTCCTGACACGGCGTCAGACTTCGAGGGGCTGCTCGACGTCGCCGCCACGGTCGAGGACATCCTCGCGCAGGCGGGTGGGGCCGAGCTGCTGCAGGTCATCACCTTCCACCCCGATTACCGGTTCGAGGGCGAGGATCCGGACGACCCGGGCGTCTGGACCAACCGCTCGCCCGTCCCGCTGCTGCACCTCCTGCGCGAGGACGAGGTGTCCCGCGCGGTCGATCAGCACCCCGACACGCTCGGCATCCCCGAGCGCAACGTCCGCGTCCTCCGCGAGCTCGGCCTGCCGCGCCTGCAGGCGATGTGGGCAGGCTTCAAGGTCTGACGGAGCGGCCCATGCACATCGTCGTCGCAGGCGAGAGCGAGCTCGCCATCCGCATCACCGAGGCCCTGATGGTCCAGCACGACGTCGTGCTGATCACCTCGACGCCCACGCTCGCGACCCGCGTCGAGCGCCTTGACATCCAGCTCATCCACGGCAACGCCAACGGCTCGACGACGCTGAAGAACGCCGGCATCGCGAAGGCGGCCTTCTTCATCGGGGCCTCGACGAGCGACGAGCGCAACATCGTGAGCTGCCTCGCCGCCAAGCACAACGGCGCTGGGCAGTCCATCTGCGTCATCCACGGCGTCTCGGACCCGCAGCTGATGAGCGGCGAGGACCAGAGCCTCGCCGAGACCCTGCACTTCGACCTCATCGTCCGCCCAGCCGAGCAGCTCATCAATGAAATCCTGCACATCGTGACGGTGCCTGGCGCGCTCAACGCCAAGACGCTGCTCGAGGGGCGCTTCGAGGTCGTGAAGGCGCTTGTCGAAGAGGGCGCCTCCGTCTCGGTCGAAGATCTGGGCGACCAAAAGCTGCCGCGCGGCATGCGGATCGTCATGGTCGAGCGCAAGGGACGCCTCTTCATCCCCGAGCCGACCACCCACCTCGAGCCTGGCGACCGCGTGACGGCCATCGGCGGCAAGCGCCGCCTCGCCCGCTACATCCAGCGCATCTTCCGGGGCGGTCACCACCACGAGAAGCGCCGCGCCATCGTCTGCGGCGGCGGCTCGGTCGGGGTGGGCGTCGCCAACGCCCTGCGCGAGGCGGGCTGGACGGTCAAGATCATCGAGCAGGACCGCAAGCGCTGCGAAGAGCTGACGCAGCTCTGCAGTTCGCTGGTGTTGCACGGCGACGCGAGCGACCTCGATCTGCTGCAGGAAGAACACATCGAGTCCGTCTCGGCCCTCGTCGCGGTCACGAACAACGACGAAAAGAACCTCCTCATCTCGCTCCTCGCGAAGCAGCTCGGCGTCCCACGCATCATCACGCGCGCCGACCGCCTGACGAACGAGCGCATCTTCGAGAGGGTCGGCATCGACGTCGTGCTCTCGGCCCGTGGCGCAGCCGTGCGCACGATCCTGAACCAGATCAGCCACAAGGATCACGTTCACGTGGCCGAGCTCGACCACGGCGACGTCGAGATCCTCGACCTCGAGCTGCCCGCGACCTTCGCCCGCTGCCGCGTCGACGAACTCTTCCCGCTCCCCATCGCGGCCGTCGGTGGGCTCGTCCGCGGAAGCCGCTCGACGGTCCCGCGGGACCACGAGCTGCTCGAGCCCGGCGACCACCTGCTCGTCGTCTGCCTGACCCGCCACGAGCAGGTCGTCCGCCAATACCTCGCGGGCCTCATCGCCCTGCCCGACCAGGTCGACTGAGGAGGCCCCCGCGATGCGCGTCCTCGTCGTCCTCGCCGTCACGGGCCAGCTGACCCGCCTCTTCAGCGCAGCCTTCGTCCCGCCCGCGCTCTACGCGCTCGTCAACGGCCTCTACGAGTCGATGACGCACTTCCTCATCGCGCTCGCGGCGACGCTGCTCTCGGGCCTCCTCTTCGCCCCGTTCCTCGACCGCACGGTCCCGCTGCGGCGCGCCGAGGCCCTCGCGTCGGTCAGCCTGACCTGGCTCATCATCGGCGTCTGCGGCGCCATCCCGTACATGATGGGCGGCATGAGCTTCGTCGATGCGCTCTTCGAGTCGATCTCGGGCTTCACGACGACGGGCTCGACGGTCATCGCGGACTTCGCGGCCTGGGACCGCGCGATCTACCTCTGGCGCAGCATGACGATGTGGTTCGGCGGCCTCGGCATCATCGCGCTGTTCGTCATCGTGCTGCCGAACCTCGGGATCGCGGGGCGGCAGCTGTTCTTCGCCGAGTCGTCAGGCGCGCCAGGCGAGACGCTCTCGCCGCAGGTCCGTCACGCCGCGGCCCGCCTCTGGGCGCTCTACACGCTGCTGACGCTCTTGCTGACCAGCCTGCTGTGGTTCTTCGACCTGCCGCTCTACGAGTCGATCTGCCACGCGCTCGTGATCATGCCCGCGGGCGGATTTTCGCCCCACCCGCTGTCGATGGCGGGCTACGCCAACCCGTCGGCCGAGGTGGTCGCGACGGTCTTCATGGTCATCTCGGGCATGAGCTTCCCGCTGCTCTACGTGACCCTCTTCCGACGCCCGCTGGCGTTGTTGAAGGACGGCGAGTTCCTCTTCTATCTCGGGGTCTTCCTGGTCCTCAGCGCCGGGGTCTCGGCGTTCGCCTGGCGCGACGTCCCCGAGCTCGACGCAGAGAGCGCCATCCGCCACGGGGCCTTCACCATCGCGAGCGTCATGTCCTCGACCGGCCTCGCCTCGACCGATTACAACCTGTGGTCGGACGCGGCGCGGGCTCTCATCATCGTCGCGATGCTCATCGGGGCGTGCGCGGGCTCGGCGGGCGGCGGTGCCAAGGCCGTACGCCACCTGTTGCTGCTGAAGCACATCATCCGCGAGCTCGTGCGGGTGCTGCACCCACGCGCCATCGCGTCGATCCGGTTCAAGGGGCAGGTCGTCAGTGACGACACGATGCGCGGTGTCCTGAGCCTCGTCGCGCTCTTCATGCTGACCTATGTGACGCTCGGCGTCTTCCTCGTCCTCGACGGCGCGGACCTCGTGACCGGCTTCACGGCCGCGATCGCCACCGTCGGCAACATCGGCCCAGGCTTCGACGTGGTCGGACCGATGGGCGGCTTCGCGGGCTTCTCGGACCTCAGCAAGCTCGCGATGACCTTCGGCATGTGGATCGGCCGCCTCGAGATCGTGACGGTGCTCGCGCTCTTCCAGGGACACGTCTGGCGCAACCTGCGCTGGCGGACGTTCCAGAAGTGACCGGGCGAGACCGTGCTCACGGGCGACGGTGGGCCAGCTCGACCTGATGAAATAAAAAAATCGCGATGTTCTGGTTCACCCCCCCGGGAAACCACAGCATCGCGATTACGTCAGAGCCTGTTGCGGACACCTGGTTGCGCCAGAGGCCGCCTCAGACCGCTGTATCTTGGACATTGTTGACCAGCTTGGTCAACAACAAAGGTGAAGGATCGCAAAGCCAACGTCGCATTTTCGGCGCGCGGGCCTTACATCTCGCGCATGAGCGCGCGTTCCGACCTGCCCGACTGGCTCGCCCACACCCTCGAGACCGCCCCGCGGAGCCCTGGCTGCTACCTGATGGTCGATCGCCTCGGCGAGACCGTCTACATCGGCAAGGCGCAGGATCTGCGGGCGCGTCTGTCGCAGTACTTCCAGCCCTCGACATCCGACACGCGCTTCTTCGTCGGGCTGCTCGACAAGGTGCTGTCGCGCATCGACGTCATCGTGACCGCGTCGGTCAAGGACGCGCTGCTGCTCGAAAACGAGCTGATCAAGCGCCACCAGCCGCGCTTCAATGTGAAGCTCAAGGATGACAAGAGCTTCCTGTCAATCCGGATCACCGCGATGGGCGACGAGCACCCGTGGCCGCGCCTCCAGATCGTGCGCCGCCGCAAGAAGGACAGCGCCGACTACTTCGGCCCCTTTCACTCCGCGACCGCCATCCGCCAGACGCTGAAGGTCATCAGCCGCCACTTCCAGCTGCGGACCTGCCGCGACAGCGACTTCGCGGCCCGCACGCGCCCGTGCCTCCAGCACCAGATCGGCCGCTGCCCAGCGCCATGCGTCCTGCCCGTCGACCGCGCGGCCTACAGCGCCGAGCTCGAGTCCGTGAAGCTCTTCCTCGGCGGCCGCGGGGCGACCCTCGTCGCGCGCCTCAAGACCGCCATGCAGGCGGCCTCCGATGACCTCGCCTTCGAGCTCGCCGCCCGCTACCGCGACCAGATCGCGGCCATCGAGCGCTCGCTCGCCCCCCAGCAGGTCGTGACCGACGACGGCCTCGACGTCGACGCCCTCGGCCTCCACCGCGAGGGCGAGAGCGGCGTCATCGCGGTGCTGCAGCTGCGCCAGGGCGTCGTCATCGGCGCCCACCCCTACCCGTTCCGCCGCTCGCAGCTGCCCGACGCAGAGCTGCTCGACGGGTTCCTGACGCACTACTTCGACGGCACCCGCCCCATCCCCGATCTCGTGCTGACGCCAGTCGCCGTGCCCGACGCGGACGCCTGGAGCGGCCTGCTGTCCGAGTCGCGCGGCCGCAAGGTGACCGTCCGCGAGCCGCTCCGCGGGGACAAGCGCCGCCTCGTCGATCTCGCGGCCGAGAATGCCCGCGCGTCATTCGCCGCCCGCCAGAAGGCCGACGGCGAGAGTGCCGCGACCGTGACAGCCCTGATGGCCGCCCTCGATCTGCCGCGCCGCCCCGAGCGCATCGAGTGCTACGACATCTCGAACATCCAGGGCACGGACCAGGTCGCATCCCAGGTCGTCGCGACCAGCGGAGCGCTCAACCCGTCCCAGTACCGCACCTTCCGCATCCAGCGCGAGGCGACGCCCGATGACTTCGCGTCGATGCGCGAGGTGCTGACCCGGCGCGCGCGCCGCATCCTGAAGGGCGAGCCCGCGCCCGACCTCATCGTCGTGGACGGCGGCAAGGGGCAGCTCGCGGAGGCTGTCGCGGTGCTCGCCGAGCTCGGCCTCGACATCCCCCTCGCGGGCCTCGCGAAGTCGCGCGTCCTCGACGAGGACGGCTACGTCAAGAAGGCCCGCCGCGGACCCTCGCGCCCGACAGGTCCGTCGTCCGACGACGTCGAGCGCTCGGCGGAGCGCGTCTTCCGGCCTGGCCGCGAGGACCCGATCGTGTTGCCGCAGAACGCGGCGGCACTGTTTCTGCTCGTGCAGCTGCGCGACGAGGCCCACCGCGTCGCTATCACCTACCACCGCAAGCTGCGCAAGAAGCGGACGCTGACCTCGGCCCTCGACACGATCCCGGGCGTGGGACCGACCCGACGCAAGGCGCTGCTCAGCCACTTCGGCTCGGTCGCCCGCCTCCGCGAGGCGACGCCTGAGGCCATCGCCGCGGTGCCTGGCGTCGGGTTGGCACTCGCCGAGAAGATCGCGGCTGGGCTGCGCGCCCCCGCCAAGGACTGACCGCGACGTCTGAAACATTCGGTTTCAGCATGGTCCGCATTGAAACATTTCGTTCCAGCTCTTGGAACCGAATGTTTCGTCGGGGTGCCCGGGTCATCTGGCCCGTGGCGGCGCGCCCTCCCCCACCCGCCCGACCACCGCCTGGCGCACCGGGTGGCGGACGCGAGGTCTGTCGGCGTGGGCGAGAACGCCCGCGCTTCCGGCCCTCTGCGCGCTGGAACGGCCAATGCAAGGGCGTCTGGCCAAGCCGCGCGTCGCGGCGTCGCGACCCCCGCCCGGAGCACAGCATGGAGATCAAGGGCTTCTTCCACGACGACACCTTCACCGTCACCTACGTCGTCTGGGACCCGCTGACGCGCGACGCGGTCGTCATCGATCCGGTCCTCGACCTCAGCCTGCTCACGTGGCGGACCTCGCGATCGCATGACGATCTGGTCGCGGGCTTCGTCGCCGAGCGCGGGCTGCAGGTGCGCTGGATCCTCGACACCCACGCCCACGCGGACCACCTCTCGGGCATGGCGGACCTCAAGGCCCGCTTCGGCGCCCCGACGGCCATCGGGCGCGAGATCACGGCCGTCCAGCAGCGCTTCGGCGAGGTCTTCAACTCGGGCGCGGATTTCCCGACCGACGGTCGACAGTTCGACGCGCTGCTCGACGACGGCGCGCACCTGCGGGCGGGCAGCCTGACCGTCGAGGCGATCCACACGCCCGGGCACACCCCCGCCTGCGTCAGCTTCAAGATCCGCGACGCCGTCTTCACCGGCGACACGCTCTTCATGCCGGACTATGGCACCGGCCGCTGCGACTTCCCAGCCGGTAGCGCCCGAGAACTTTATCATTCCATTACACAAAAGCTCTATACGCTGCCCGCCGCCACCCGCGTCTTCGTCGGCCACGACTACCTGCCAAACGGTCGCCAGCCCGCCTGGGAGACGACCATCGGCGCCTCGAAGGAGACGAACCTGCAGCTGCGCGCCCACACCGCCGAGGGCGACTTCGTGGCCTTCCGCGAGGCCCGCGACCGCACGCTGCCACCACCCCGCCTCATCCTGCCGAGCCTGCAGGTCAACATCCGCGCGGGCGAGCTGCCGCCCGTTGAATCCAACGGGCGCCGCTACTTCCGCATCCCGATCGGTCTGCTCGGCGGGGACTGAGAGGGCTCAGGGCGCGAGGTTCGCCGCACCCGGGGTGGGCGTGGCGGGCCCAAAGGCGCCCGTCCCGTCGGGGAGTCGGCCCCAGGACTGGCCGTCGGGGACCGACGCCTCGGCGGGCGCGGGGTAGGCGGCCTCGACGAGGACGTCGTCGGTCGTCGCCGCGAGGATGAAGACGCGGTCGCCGCGCGAGCCGCTGAGGCCGTAGGGGGCCTCGAGGCAGGTGGCGACCGCACCACCGAGGCAGTCGGTCTGGAGGCCCTCGCGGGGTGTGGCGACGTCGGCGACGATGACGAGGCGGGCGCCTGGGCCCAGCGTCGTGCCAGCGGGCAGCGTGATGGCCTCTGCGAGCTTCGGGGCCCCGGTCGCCTCGTCGAGGTCCGCGACGCGGAGCCCCGACAGCGCGAGCGGGATCGCGCCGGCGTTGAGCAGCTCGACCCAGTCCTCGCCCGAGGCGCGGAGCTCGTTGATGATGAGCCCGCCGAGAGGCCCCGAGGGCGATCCGGCGTCAGACGGGCTCTCGGGCCCCGTCGTGGCGTCTACGGCCGAGGTCGTATCGGTGGTCGCGTCGAGGCCAGCCTCGGGTATCGGCTCGGAGGCGGGCTCGGCGACCTCGGCGCAGGCGACGAGGCCGAAGGCGGGCAGCAGGGACGCGAGGCGGTGCCGTGACATGGCGACTCCTTCGGGTGGGCGGGGTGGCGGGGTGGCGGCGCGGTCAGTAGCAGGCGCGGCCGGTCAGGGCGAGGTCGAAGCGGTCGCTGCCCGGGAGGGCGGCCCGCGCCTCGGAGGCCGGGGTCTCCCAGGTCGCGGCGACGTGCACCTCGAGGGTGGCGGCGAGACGGGCGCCAGCGCCCAGGACGACGGTGGTGAGGCTGTCGGCCAGCTCCCGGCGGTCTCGCTGGTGGTGGACGAGGCGGGCGCCGAGGATCCAGCGCGGCGTCGGCGCGACCCGGGCGAAGGCCTCGAGCAGCAGGGCCTCCCGGTCGGGCGCGTCATCGACGCCCCAGGCGGCTGTCGCGACGAGGCCGGCGTCGACCCCGACCGAGGTCCCGCGCGGGGCGCGCCACAGGAGACCCGCCGTCAGCCGGTGCGCGCGCGTCGAGGCGACCCCCTGAGAGCCCCAGACCCCGGAGGCGAAGAGGGCGAGCGGGGCGAGTCCGGAGGCCGCCAGCGGATGCAGCTCGATGGCCGCCTCGGTGTTCTTGCCGCGGTTCAGCTCGCGGGCCGTGTAGCCCTCGCCGCTCGACGCGACCACCCCGGCCCAGCCGAGCCCGCGCGGCAGCGTGACGGTCGCGCGCGCCCCCAGATCGGCTGGCGACGCGAGGCCGCTCGTCTCGAGCGGAGTCGGCGCCACGGCGCGCAGGCCCCAGACGCTCTCGAGGGCGGGGATCGTGAGCTGCGGGACGACCCCGAGCTGCACCTCGAGCGCCCCGTCGAGCGCCCTGAAGCCGAGGCGGGCCTCGCGGAGCCGCAACAGCAGGCTGTCCGTGGCGACCCCGAGGAGCGCCCCTTCGGCGGTCG
>SYAK01000012.1 GCA_005788935.1 Pseudomonadota bacterium | reverse complement strand
GGGCGAGGTCGAGGCAGCTGTCGCCATGGTGGAGCGCGCGGCTCGCGGCGGCGGCGGCGAGCAGCACCCACGGGCCAGCGGCGGGATCGAGGCGCCCGAGGGTCTCGGCGAAGCGGCGGTCGAGCGGCGAGAGCGCCGCGAAGACCCGCGGATCGGGTTCGTGCAGGCTCATCCGAGGGACCTCCGGGGGAGCGGCGGGGCGAGGAGCTGGTCGAGGGCGTCGAGCATCGGCTCGGGTGGGCGAAACGCAAAGACGCCCGTGCCGCGCGGGTTCTCGGGGTGCATGCCGCGGAGGAAGCAGTAGAGGACGCCGCCGAAGCGGTCTGGCGGGGTGGTCGGGTCGCGGTGCAGCAGGTGACGGCGCAGGGCGACGGCATAAATCAGATATTGTAGATGGTAATGATGGTGTTCCATGGCGTGCCACAGCGCGTCAGGCGTGTAGGCCGCCAGGTCAGGGCCGAGGTGGTTCGACTTCCAGTCGACGAGGTAGATGCGGCCGTCGGGGCCGCGGAGCACCGCGTCGATGCTGCCCGACAGCAGCCCACGGAGGGGGCGCATCGGTTGGTGAGCGAGCCCGTCGAGCCACGGCGCGAGCGCGGCTGGCGCGGAGGGACGGACGGCGGCGACGAGGTCAGCGGCCGTGACGCTGTCCCGGGCGACGGTGATGGGCAGGACGAAGTCGACCTCGCTCAGTCGGTCGCGCGGGCCGACATCCGTGAGGCGGAAGGCGGGGTCTGTCGGGAGCGGGGTCGCGAGGGCCGCCGCGAGCGCGTCCGCCACGGGTTCCGCGAGCGACGGCGCGAGGCCGTGGTCGGAAAGCGCGCGGGCCGCGCGGGCGGAGAGCGGGGCGATGGCGAGGTCGCGCAGGTCATGCAGCTCGAGGACCTGGTGGATGGCGTGCCCGAGGCGGGTGCCGCCAGGCAGGCTCGACAGCGACGGGCCACGTGTCGCCTCGGGCCCAGGCCTCACGGGAGGGCTCGGCGCGTCCGCACCGGCCTCCCGCGCCTCGGGTTCGTCGGGAGGCTCGATCGCCGCGTCCCGGGGGGCAGCCGCGAGGCGGCTCGTGGCGTCGAAGTCCCTGACGATGGAGGAGAACGAGCTGCGTCGCCAGCGTGTGTCCAGCGGCGTCGGGCGCGTCCAGCGGCGGACGGTGGGGCTGGTTGGGTCTGCCTGATCCATGGAAAAAAATGCCTGGGATGTTTTTTCAAGGTCGGTATCGCTGGCCAGCGGAGGCGAAGCGTCGTGCGTGAGGGCCTCGGAGGCCGCCGATTCGGCCGCCTCGGGCTCGAGGGCGAGCTCGCCCGAGGTCAGGTGGCGGAGTCGGACCTGGCCAAGGTTCGGGGGCAGGCGGCGCTCGAGGCGCGCGCGGAGGGCTTGCGGATCGAGACGTCGCAGGGTGGCGACGAGCGCCCGCCGGTCGCTCTCGGGGGCCTCGGGGTCCGGGCCCAGCAGCGTCGCGAGCGGTGAGTCAGCCCAGCCGGCGAACTGGGGCGGCACAAACAGCGAGACGGTGTGGCGGGCGCGGGTGAGGCTGACGTAGAGCAGGCGGAGTTCCTCGTGGGAGGGGTCCTCGCCGTCGCCTTCAGGCGTCTCGTCGTGCGGCATTCCCATGTCGCCTGGCAGGCGGAGACGCACCGCGGAGCCATGGGCCGGGTCGCGGCTGATGCGGGCGAGGCCGCGCTCGACCTTGCGATAGGGCGGGAGCCAGGCGAACGGCAGGAAGACGAACGGAAACTCGAGCCCCTTTGCGGCGTGCACCGTCATCACGCGGACGCCATCGGGGGCGGGCTCGGCGGTGTGGGCGTCGTCGGGCGGATCGACGATCCGGGCTTCGAGCCAGGCGAGCAGGCGGGCGGGTGAACGGGGCTGTTCGGTGTCAGCCGCGTGCATCTGCTCGCCGAGGCGCGCGAGGCGGCGCAGGCGGGTGTCGGCCTCGGGGTGTCGGCGAGCCGGGGATGCTCGGACCACGTGCACAAGCTCTCGGAACATCGCGTAGAAGCCCCGCGACGTCCAACGATCCGCGAGGCTCCTCAGCGTCTCGGCGGTCTCGGCGAGCAGGCCCGTCGATGCAGGTGCGTTGGCGGCGACCTCGCGCGGGGTGTACCCGAGCAGCGCGGACACGAGGGCTCCCCGGACGAGCGCTGTCCGCTGCGGGGCGAGGACGGCGTGAAGGATGCGTGCGAGCGCCACGGCCTCAGGGGTCGCGAAGAGGCGGTTGGAGCCGTTTGAACTGCAAGGGATTCCGGCGGACGCGAGGATGGCCTGGACGGCCTCGACCTGGCGATGGCTGCGGACGAGGACAGCGCAGCTCGAGAGCGCGGCGGCCTGTGTCGCGGCCGCTGGGAGCGCCCCGGAGGCGGCGAGAGCGGCCAGGTTTGCCGCGAGGGCGGGCAGGACCAGGGACTCGGCTTCGGACCGGGGCAGCGGACTCTTGCCGCGCGTCGGGCGGGTGACCAGGGTGAGGTCGAGCGGCGGGCGTTCGATGGGCAGGCGCGAGGCCGGCTGGGCGGCGGTCGCCGGGGTGAAGCCGAGGCCTTGCGCTGCGAGCGCGGCGCGGGCGGGCGGAAGGTCGAAGAGGGCGTTGAGCGCCGCGACGAGCGAGCCGTCGGCGCGGCGGTTGATCGCGAGCGACAGGCGATGGTCGACCTCGGCCTCGGCGGCGAGCCAGATGCGGAGCTCGGCCTGGCGGAACGCGTAGATGGACTGCTTCGGGTCGCCGATGAGCAGCAGGCGGCAGTCTGGGCGGACGAAGAGGTGGCGGAAGAGGGTCCACTGCGTGGCGTCGGTGTCCTGAAACTTGTCGATGAGGGCTGCGCGGAAGCTGCGCTGGAGGGCCAGGGTCCGCGCGTGGCCCGCCGCGGTGTCCTGGAGTGCCTCGAGCAGCAGCCCGGGCGCCGCGTTCGGCAGCGTCGCGTGGCTGGCGGTGAGTGCCGTGTCGAGGGCCAGGCGGACGTCCGCCACGAAGCGGCCGAGCAGCTCCTCGAGGGTCTCGACCGCGGCGAGCCGGTCGGGCGCTGTCACCGCGGGCGGTGCGGCCGGGAGGGCGGCTGTGGTGGTCCGGACGCGGCCCGCGGCGAGCGTCAGGTCGTGGATCCCGCCCTCGAGCAGGACGGGTGCCAGCGGCTGCGCAAGGATGGCCCGCGCGATGGTGGCGAGCGTGGCGGGGCTGAGGCGGGCGCGGGTCGCCCGGTCGTGGAGTGCGCGCGGGGCCTCGACGCAGAGGCGGGCCCAGAAGCCGTCTGCGACGCGCGTCGCGAAGGCGCGCTCGTCGAGCGGCGGGGCGGGGATCGGAGGTTCGAGGCCGAGCTCGCGCAGGCCACGCCAGGCGAACTGGTGGATGGTGCCGACCGGGCTCGCGTCGAGGGCGGCGAGGGCCGCGTCGATGCGGGCCTCGAAGATGCCAGGGTCGTTTGAATTGCAAATATTGGAAGTGAAACCATCGGGCGATCCGGCGGCGTCCCCGCGAACGTCGCGTCGGAGGGTCTCGAGGCGCCGCCTCAGGCGCAGGCGGAGCTCGACGGCGGCCGCGCGGGTGAACGTGACCGCGGCGATGGCCTGAGGCGAGACACCCTCGTCGAGGACGAGCCGCAGCCAGAGGGTCGTGATGCAGTGGGTCTTGCCCGTCCCGGCGCTCGCTTCGAGCAGCGTCAGGCCTGGCGGCACGGGCGCCGACGGGTCGAATGGTGCGGTGGTCCCCGGAGCCTCGGGCGTCATCGGGCACCTCGCGAGGCGTGCGGGTCGAGCGGCAGCGGCAGGCGCCGCAGGTGGCGGCCAAGCGGGCCGAAGAGGCGAAGGGCGGCCTCGCGGAAAGCCGGGTGATCGAGCGGGTAGTCCCCCGTTCGGACGTCGGTCGTCAGCAGCAGGCCGAGGGCGCCATGGGCCTCCCCCGTCTCCTGAGGTCCTGCGTCGGCCACAGGCGCCCAGCGAGGGACACTCGACCAGACGCTGCGGGTCGTGCGGAAGTCGGGGGCGCCGCTCGCCGTGGCGGCGCGGTCGAGGGCACGGGCGAAGGCCTCGGCGGTGGCGGGGTAGAGATGTGGCACGTCGGCGTGCATCGCGACCGCGAGCGTCACCAGGTCGCTGAGCGCCGCGTGGGCCGTCGAGCGCGGCAGCGGGGGCAGCGTCACGAGCTCGGCCTTGTCGCGGGCGTCGTTCGCCCGTACCGCGAGGATCGACCTCGGGGCGCGCGGCAGGGCGAGCGTCAGCGCGAGGTGGTGGACCCAAAGCCGGACATGGTCGACTGGGCGGGCGCGGCCGTGGCGCCAGGTCACGCGCAGCGGTGGGAGTGGCGCGGCGTCGGGGGCGAGCGTCGGGCCGAGGACCCCGGCGACCTCGCCTTCGAGGCGCACGCCCGCGATTTCGAGGGCCACCGGGACGCGGCGGAGATCGAGTGGCAGGCTGGCGGGGGCCCGACCGGTCGCGGCCTGGCTCTCGGTCAGGACCTCGATGGCACCGAGGAGGCCTGACGCGATGCGGTCAGCGTCGGCTGCGACGCGCTCGAAGGTGGCCGCACCCGCATGTCCGGGCGGAAGAAGACCCTCGGAGATCGCGAGGTTGCGTGCGGTGCGCCGAGAGACGCCCGTGACGTGCAGACTGAGCAGGCGCTCGCCGAGGCGCCAGTCGTCGAGCGCGTCGGGGGCGAGGAGATCGCGATCGGACAGCGACTCGCGCGGTTCGAGGAGGGTCAGCCCGAGGATGTCGCGGGCGGCGGTCTTGTGGGGCTCCGCGAGCAGCTCCGCGAGGCGCGTGAGCGTCAGCGAGGTGGGTGGCGTGGCGACGACGGTCGTCTCGACCGCCGTCGGGGCGACCCTCGTCGGGGTCGGGGCGGCGAGGCGGGGGTCCCAGCGTCCGTCGGGGGGATCGTCGGTCCGGATGAGGCCGACCGCTCGCCAGCCAGGCGCATGGTCGTCGAGGGCCCGAAGGAGCAGCTGGGCGGGCTCGGGCAGCGCGAGCTCGGGGGCCTCGCGCGCCCCCTCGTGCGGGGTCGCGAAGATGAGACAGCGCTCGGAGGCGGCGAGGACGTGCTCGAGGACCGCGGCGCGTGACTCGTCGTCGGGTCGGAAGCCGGGTGCTGGCAGCGGGTCCGACAAAAGGTCAAAGGAATGCGGTGGGTTGGGGGTGCCGAGCCCATCGACGTCGAGGGCCAGGATGGCCACCACGCGGGCGGGGCGCGCGCGGAGCGGTCGGAGGGGGCCCACCGTGGCGCCGCCTGCAGGAACGCTGCGGGGCGGAACGGGTGCGTCGAGGGCCTGTGCCAGCAGCAGGCGCGCCGCGTCGAAGGTCAGCGCGCGTTCCTCGGCGCAGCCCCACACGAAGCCGCGTGCAAGCAGGCCCTGGAGCCACGCGCCGCTGTCGGCGTGGTCGCCCGCGAGGTGGTTCGCGAGGGCCGCGAAGCCATCCCGCCAGGCCGTAGCTGAGCGCGGTTGCGTGTTGTGAATGGCATCAAATACGTATTCAAGCAGATCGATGCAGCGCCCGAGGGCCGCGACCTCGGTCCCTTCGACGGTCGCGACCGGCGCGAGGCGGTCAAACGGTGGCGGCAGCGCGACCTCGTCGCGGGCGGGGAGGGCGTAGCCGAGCAGCAGCCGGTCGAAGCCATGGCGGACGGTGTGTGCGTCCCGCGCTGGCAGGCCGAGCGCCGCGCGGTGGGCCCCGTCGCGACCCCGATGGACGCCGGCCTCCGAGAGCCACTCGGCGCAGCGCCTGAGGCCAGCTGGTGTCAGATCGAGGCTGCGCATCACCGCGGGGTGGGCCAGGAGGTCCACCACGGGCCCGAGCGCGAGCCCTGTGTCTGGCAGGCGCAGGGCCGCGAGGAGGGCATCCGCGAGCGGGTTGCCGCGAGACTCGGGGAGGTCTGCGCCGCGGGTGATGAGCACGGGCGGAGCTGGGGCCTCGGGCGCCGATGGCGGGAGGGCCTCGCCGAGGATCGCGTCGAGCAGCGGCATGCAGCCAGGCAGGTCGGGGCACGCGATGTGGATGTCCCGGGGCTCGAGGCTCGGGTCGGCGTCGAGTAGGGTCAGCAGCGCATCACGCAGTCGCTCGACCTGCGCCACGCGGCTTGACGCGAGGTGAACCACGACCGACGCATCGTGCTGCAGGCGGCCTCGCTGCGGGCGGCCGAGGAGAGCGGTCTGCAGCGCGCCGAGCGTCGTGTCGGGGCGAGCAGCGGTCGGTCCCGCGGCGCGGTCGGGGCGAGCCTCGGGCGCGACCGCGGCGAGGGCCGCGAGGTGGCGCGCCTGGAGGTGGTCGAGGGCGGGATGGGTGGCGAGCGTGAAGAGGTGCACGTCGACACGGGCCGCGAGGGCCGCGAGGGCCGACATGGTCGCGACATCGCACAGCCCGTGGTGCCCGACGATGGCGACCGGCCCCGGGAGGGCCTCGGCGATGACCTCGGACGACGCCGTCGCGAGGCGTTCCGAGAGGCGTGCGAGGCGGGTCGCGGGCGGCGGGGAGGTCTGGCGGGTCGCGAGGGCCGCGGACACCCACCGCCAGAGCCGGACGTGGCCCACGGGGAGACCGGCGGGGAGGGTCGCCTCGAGCTCCGGATCGCCGAGGCGGGCCGGGGCGCGCAGCAGAGCGCGACTCAGGGCCTCGGCGAGGCGTCGGGCCCGGGCGAGCATCGGGCCATCGACCGCCTGCGCGGAGGCGGCCGCCTCGGCCTGCAGCGCGTCGACCATCGGCCATGTGAGGGCGTGCGGGCTCCACGGGTCTTCGGTCTCGGCCCCGCCATCGCCGCATTTCAATGCGTGATAGAGTGTTTCCAGAAATGCGCCGAGGACGGGAGTCGCGACGTGGGCCGCGACACCGTGGTGCAACGCGAGGCTCGTGCGGAGCGCGGCGCCGGGCCCGGGCACGGCCGTGACGACGTGGTGCGGGGCGAACGGGTCGCGCGGCGGCGGAACGGTCGCGAGATCTGCGAGCAGGGTCGCGAGGTCGCCATGGCGGTGGAGGTGGAGGGCCATCGTCGTGGGACCCGGGTCAGAGGGCGGACCAGGCCTGCTCGACCTCGCCGACGAGGCGGGCGATCGTGCGGGTCTGCGAGCGCAACTGCGAGGCGGCTCCGGAGGACGCGAGGAACTCGGCCTCGGTGTCGAGCAGGAAGAAGTCGTCCTCGAACGTGAAACGTCCGACGAGGCGCTGGATGAGCGAGGTCAGGTTGCCGCGGGTGCCCGTCGGGAGCGCCTTCCACAGCATCTCCTCGGTGCCGAGCGCATCCGCGTCGTCGGCCTCGAGGTTCAGGCCCGTGCCGATGGCCTTCCGAGCCGAAGCCGGGTCGGCCGCGCTGTGGGTCTCGGCCACCAGACGGAAAGCCGGCCCGCCGCCGAGGGTCGAGGCGATGCGCCAGCTGACGCGCAGCCCGTCGGGATGGCATGTCAGGACCACCTCGCGCCCCTCGAGCTCGGTCGTGAGCACCCAGGGAACGTCGCTGCCCTCGCCCGCGCGGGACTTCAGGCCGCCAAGGTCACCCGCCACCTCGTCCCGGATGCGCTCGGCGAGCTGGACCGCGGTCTCGACGGGCGGCGGGAGTCCAAGGACGTCGCGGGCTTCACGGTAGACGGTACGCCAGAATCCCATCGGACCTCCTCAACGCCACGGGCTGCGCCGGCATCATGCCACAGAACCCGCACGAGGGCGACGGCCTGCCATGACGCGGCACGACGCGGCGAGGTGTGGCCCTGAACGCAGCAAGGCCCGCTCCCTCGTCGGGGCGGGCCTCGCGGGCGCTGGGCACTTGTTGCGTCTTACAGGTAGAGGAAGAGGCGGACCATGAACTCGTGGTTCTTCGCCGAGACGAACTGGCCGACGCTGGCGTTGCTGACGAAGTCGGCGGCGGCGCTCTCGTTGCC
>SYAK01000131.1 GCA_005788935.1 Pseudomonadota bacterium | reverse complement strand
GCCTCGAGGTCAGCCTTGGCCGCCGCCAGCTCACCCCCGAGCTCGCGCCGCCGGTCCGCCTCGACCGCGAGGTCCGCCTCGAGCGCCGCGCCGCGCCCCTCGGCCTCCCTGCGGGCTGCCTCCTCTTCCTCAAGCCTCGCCCGCAACTCGGCAGCCTCGGCCTCAAGTGCCGCCACGCGCGCCTCGGAGGCGGACGTGCCGCCTGCGAGCTCGGTTTCGAGCGCGGCCACCCGAGCGTCGGCCTCGCGGCGCCCGTCCCGCGCCTCGGCGAGGTCGCTGCGCAGATCCTCGAGATCAGCCTCCAGCGTCTCGACGCGTGCGTGCGCCGTCGCCAGGGCCTGCCCCGATGCGGCACTCGACGCCTGCGCGAGCTCGAGCTCGCCGTTGCGGCCGGCCAAGGCGTCGCGCTCGGCCGTCAGCGTGGAAAGGTCTGCCTGCGCAGCCTCGAGGTCTGCGCGTGTCACGTCGAGCTCGGTCAGCGATATCGCACGCGCAGCCTGCGCCGCGTCGAGCAGCCCGCGCACGTCGGCGACCTCGCGCTCGAGCTCGTCGGAACGGCTCTGCCAGGCCGCGAGCGCAGCCTCGACCTCAGCAAGGGCAGGGGAGGGGGCCGCACCCGCTGAAGCCAGCTCGGTCTTCGCCGCGAGCAGCTCGGTATCGAGCTCACCTGCGCGGGCTTGCCACGCGGCGAGCGCCTCTTCGAGCTCCGCGAGCTGCGTCGCGCTGACGTGGGCCGCGGCCAGTTCGGTGCTCGCGCTCGCCACCTCGCGCTTGGCCGCCGCATTCTCCGCCTCGAGCGCCAAGGCGCGCGCCTGGGCAGCCGCGGCCGCGTCGAGGGCCTCAGCGAGGGCCGGACCAGAGCCTGAAGCAGCCGCGAGCTTGCGATGCGTCTCGGCCAGCTCGGCCTCGAACTCTCCCGCCCGAGCCTGCCAGGCCGCCACGGCCTCCAGGGCCTCGGCGAGTCCAGGCCCGCTAGCGCCGGCGTCGGCCGTCTTGCTCGCAGCCAGCTCGGTCTCAAGCTCGTTGACGCGGCCTTGCCACGCCTCGATGGCCGTCTGGGCCTGATTGAGCGCGTCGTTGGCCTCGCCAAGCTCCGCTTGCAGGGCCGGCATGGCCTCAAGCTGTGCGCGGAGCGACTCGACCTCGGCCTGCAGGGCACCGACGTCGCCGTCAGCAGCCGCCTCGGCGTACATGGACTCCCCGAGGAGAAAGATCTCGAAGTTCCCGCAGTGAATGACGTCGCCATCATTCGCATAAACAGGATCGGTAATCCTCTCCCGGTTCAGGAAGGTCCCGTTCGAGCTGCCGAGGTCCGCGAGCACGAAGCCTTCGCCGTCGAAGCGCACCTCCGCGTGCGTCCGCGAGACCGACTTGTTCTTCGTCTGAATCTGGCAGGTGGTCGCGCGACCGACGCCGATGGTCGGATTGTCGGTGTCGATTGTGACCTCGGCCACCTGGCCGTCGTCCTGCGTGAAGCGTAGGTAGGGCATGAATGCGTCTCTGCGTTGGGACAAGCGCGGCGGTTCGGCTGGCCGCGCCGCGGACGGAGAAACCTTAGCGCGGCTGTGGGGGATTCGGCAAGCCGCGCTCCGACGGAACCCACGGGCACGAGTTGACATAATATAAATTATCGGACTAATGGGTGGGAGCTGGAGAGACGACCCGTGGGGACCGAATCGACACGCCGGAGCGCGCGATGGACCTTGCCAAGGTCTCCCGCTGTCCACATCCTTGCCGCCTCGCGTCCCGCGACTGAGAGGTACCATGCTGCGAGTGTCTCCACAGAACCTGCGTGACCTCGGCTGGGCGCGCGTCACGCATGCGCTCGCCGAGCAGACCGTGACACCCGCTGGCGTTGTTGCGGCCCAGAGTCTGGCCCTCGAGCCGGACCTCGACGCGGTCATCACCACGCTCTCGCGGGTCCGAGACCTCGGCAAGGCCGTCGACCGTGGCGCGGATCTCCCGCTCGGCGGTGTTCCCGAGCTCGCGACAGGCCTCATCGCGAGCGCGGGCGGCGCCACGATGCATGCCGAGGACATCTTCGCGGTGGCCCGCCTCGCGCAGGCGGCGGTCGAGGTGAAGCAGTACCTCCGCCATCACGCCCCTGCCCTGCCCTCCCTCGTCGACCTCGCGTCCGCCCTGCCCCAGCTGTCGCTTCTTGCGTCGGAACTGATTGCGACATTTGACGATTTTGGCAAGGTGCGCGACGACGCGAGCCCCGAGTTGCTCGAGGCCCGCCAACGCCTCGGTTCCCTGCACCGCGCCATCAAGGACCGCCTCGACCGCTTCATCGCCCAGTCCGACCTGCGTGAGGCGCTTCAGGACGGCTTCTACACGCAGCGCGAGGACCGCTACGTCATTCCGGTCATCGCGTCGTTTCAGGGTCGTGTCCCGGGCATCATTCACGGGACGTCGAACACGGGCGAGACGGTCTTCATCGAGCCGCACGCGTTCGTGGAAATCAACAACGCCATCAAGGTCGCCGAGTCCACCGAGCGCCATGAACTCGAGCGTGTGCTTCGCGAGCGGACCCGGTGGATTGCCGAGGAGGCCGACGCGCTCGAGGCGGCGCTGGCCACCCTGACGACGCTCGACCTGCTCCAGGCGCGGGCGCGCCTCGGCCGGCAGCTCGACGCGACGATTCCTGAGTTCTCGGAGGACGGTGGCATCCGGCTCGTGGCGGCACGCAATCCCTACCTGTTACTGAAGGGCGCGAGCGTCGTCCCGAACACCATCGAGCTGCCCGCCGACCGCAGCTTCCTCATCGTGACCGGACCCAACACGGGCGGCAAGACGGTCACCCTGAAGACGGTCGGCCTCTGCTATCTGATGCTCGCGGCAGGCCTGCCGATCCCCGTGGCCGACGGCAGTCACGTAACACCTGTGCGGTCCTTGTCGGCGCTCATCGGCGACGCGCAGGATCTCGAGCGGGACCTGTCAACCTTCTCCGGTCATCTGCTCGCGCTCCAGGCGCTGCTGGACGCGGCCGAGCCGGACGCGCTGGTGCTGCTCGACGAGATCGCGACTGGCACCGAGCCGACGCAGGGCGCCGCCCTCGCGATCGCGGTCCTTGAGTCGCTCGCGGCGCGTGGGGCCCGCGGTTTTGTGACGACCCATTATGAGCGTCTCAAGACGCTGCCGTTCGAGGATCCCCGTTTCGCCAACGCAGCGGTTGGGCTCGATCCGGTCTCGCTCGCGCCGACCTTCATGCTCGAGCCCGGGCGTCCAGGCGCCTCCAAGCCCTTCGAGGTGGCGCTCCACCTTGGGTTCTCGGCGCGTCTCATCGAGCGGGCCCGGACCATCGCGGCCCGCGAGACGGGTGGGCTCAGCGAGGCGCTCGGCGCCGTGGCAGGCGCGGAGCAGGAGGCGGCGGCGGCCCGCGAGCGGCATGCGAAGGCCGAGGCCGAGCTGGGCGCGGAGCGGCAGAAGCTCGCAGCGGAGCGTGCGCGACTCGAGCGGCTGGCGCGCGAGGAGGTCGAGGCCCTCTACGTTGAGGCGCGGGCCGAGCTGCGGGCGCTGCTCGAGACGCTCGACGCCCGCCGGCGTGAGCTCGTGGCCCTGCTGCAGCAACAGCGACTCGCGGAGAAGGCCGTCGGGGCCGAGCGAGCGGAGGCGGCGCGGCAGGCGCTGCAGGCGGTCGACGCCGAGCACGCGGCACTCCGTGGATTGGTCGACGCGGCCCGCAACGCGCTCCCGCCCGTGCCGGCGGCCGAGGCGGCGCGCCCGCGCACCTCCGCTGCAGCTGGCGATGGCGGAGATTTGAAGCCCGGCGAGCTCGGGCCGGGGGTGCGCGTGTGGCTGCGGACCCTCAGCCGTCCGGTCGAGGTCCTCGTCGTGCGCGGTGAACGCGTGACGGTGTCGGCCGGGGCCGTGACGATGCACGTCAAGGCCGAGCAGCTCGGCCGGATCGCCGGACAGGCGCTGCGCACCCCCGAGCCCGCCGCCGCGGCGCGTGGACGCGTGACCTTGCCAGCGGGGCGAGCCCCGGAGCTCGGCGACGACGATGTGCGCACGCCGCCGCCGCAGACGCCGGACATCACCGTCGACCTCCGCGGGCAACGACGCGAGGACGTGCCGCTCGAGGTCGAGCCCGTCCTCGACCGGGCCATGCGCGAGCAGATCGAGGCCATCTGGATCATCCACGGCCACGGGACCGGCGCCATGCGCGATGAGGTCCGTGAGTTCCTCGCCCGGTCGCCGTATGTCCTCGGGTACCGCCCCGGGCGTCGACACGAGGGGGGCGACGGCGTGACCATCGCCTTCCTCCATCGCGGCTGAGTGTGAAACATTCCGTTTCAGACGTGCACCAAATTGATTCAGTCTTGAGTCAAAACGTTTCAGACCTTCCCGCGGGGTCCGGTCAGGCGAGGTGTCGTGCGGGGTCGCGTGACGTGTCATCGACACGCGCGCCCCTCGGGGTTACAAGCCTGCCCCATGTCCGCGCGCAGACCCGAGCAGCCGGCCCAAAGGCCCGCCCCACGCCAACCCAAGACCGGCCGACCGCTTGCGCGGGAGCCCCGACCGACCCCGCCGAGGGCGGCGCCAGCCGGGCTGCGCAAGTCGCTGTCGAACCTCGGTGGCCCCACGCAGACCGAGGGTGACCCGCGCTTGGGGCCGGTGCTGGCGCGTGCGCTCGACGTGCCTTCAGTTCCCGAGGCCGGTCGGTACCTGACGCACGGCTTCCACGCCTGGCCCGCCCGCCTGCATCCGCACACCGCGCGGGTCCTGCTCGAGGCGTTGCCCGGACATGTGGCGCGCGCGCCAGGTGCCCGAATCACCGTGGCAGACCCCTTCATGGGGGGCGGGACCGTGCTGACCGAGGCCATGCTCGCGGGGCTCGACGCGGTCGGGACCGATCTCAACCCCATCGCGATCGAGGTCGCGTGGGTCCGGACAGGATGCTTCCCGGCCCGGCTCCTCGACGGGCTTGAGGCGCGGGTGCGGTCCTTTGTCCGGGAGGCCGACCGCCTCGGGCCGGATGCGCCCGCCTGCGCCCGCCTGCGCGATCGCGTTGGGGACTGGTTCGAGCCGCGCGTCCTCGTCGAACTCGCCGCGCTCTCGGATGTGCTGAACGACCGGCTCGAGGCTGCACCCGACGACGCGGCCGCGCGGATCTACCGGGCGGCGCTCTCGTCGATCGTCGTGAAGGTCTCGCGGCAGCGCGCCGACTCGGTGCGCCACGTGACGCGCGCGCCAGGTGGCCAGCCCGACCGCCCCCACCCTCCCGGGACCGCCGGCCGCTGGCTCGCTGCGCGGGTTCACGAGCTGGTCGGACAGCTGCGCGACTTCGCCGAGGCCGTGCCTCGCGGGACGCCCGAGGCCCGTATCGGCCTCGCAGACGCCCGAACGCCCCCCGCGGCGCTGGCGAACACGGGGTCGGTCGACGTCATCGTGTCGTCGCCGCCGTACCTTGGCGTCTATGATTACGTACAGCACCATCTTCTTCGCAGCGCGGTGCTCGGCTTCGACGTGCGCGACTTTGCTCGCGGCGAGGTGGGCAGCCTGCGCGACCAGCGACGTCTCGGGGGCGACGAGGCCGGGTCACGCTACCGCGAGGACCTTGGCGCAGTGTTCGGGGCCTGGCGCCCGCGGATGCGCCAGGGCGGGCTCGCGGCGGTCATGATCGGCGACGGACAACTCGGCGACGGCCTTTTGCCAGCGCTGCCGTTGATGCGCGAGGTCGCTGCGACCGCGGGATGGGAGATCGTGGCGAGCGGCTCTCAGGCTCGGCCCGCCTTCATTCCGGGTCGGCGGGACCCGGGCGTGAAGGAGGAACACCTCGTGCTGCTCCGCGCCGCGCCGCTTGGAGGCTCACGCCGATGAACGACCTCGCGATACCCGGTGACGACCGTCTGTCCGCGCTCGACGCCGAGCTCGCTGCGTTCAACAGGGCCCGCGACTGGGAGCGCTTTCACACGCCACGCGAGCTCGCGACCGCGCTGACCGTCGAGAGCGGCGAGCTGCTCGAGCTGTTCCTGTGGCGCGGCGGCGAGCCCCCGAAGGACCCCGCGCGCGTCGCGGAGGAGCTCGGCGACGTGATGATCTGCCTTTTGAACTTCGCGCGCAGCGTGGGTCTCGACCCGGTGGAGGCCGCGCGTGCGAAGCTCGTCCTCAATGAGCGCCGCTATCCTGTCGAGGCCGCGCGCGGCAACGCCCGGAAGTGGTCCGAGTTGGCCGCCGAGGCCTTGGAGGCCGACAAGGCCGTCGCGGCTCCCCGTGGAGGCGGATGACCCCCCTGCTGCCCATCGACGAGGCCCTGGCCATCGTGGTCGCCGAAGCTCGTGACGTGGTCGCGACGCATCCGCGCGAGACCCGGCGGGCGACCCTCTGGGAGGCGGGCGGCATGGTGCTCGCGGAGGATGTTCGCGCGGATCGGGACGAGCCGGCCTTTGACCGCGCGATGATGGATGGCTACGCGGTCGCCTCGGCCGCCATTCCGCCCGCCGGGGTCACCGTGCCAGTGGTGGCGACCCTCGCGGCCGGTTCTCCGCTGCCCCTCTCCAACGACTTTCACGTCCCGGAAAACGCTGCCGCGGCCATCATGACGGGCGCCGCCATGCCGCGGGGCGCGGACGCGGTCGTCATCCTCGAGCGGTGCCAGGTGACGGGCGCTCGCGTCTTCATCCCCGGGCCCGTGCAGACGGGCGCGAACATTGTCCGGCGCGGGTCCCACGTGCGGGCGGGCGAGGTCGTCGTCGAGCGCGGGCGGGTCATCGAGAGCCTGACGTCGGGAGTCCTCGGGACGGTCGGGGCGGCCGCCTTTCAGGTCTTCCGGCGTCCGCGCGTGACGGTCCTCGCGACTGGCGACGAGCTCGTTCACATCGAGGACACACCGCAGCTCGCGCAGGTGCGGGACTCGAATCGACGGGCGCTGATGGCACTCGCCGAGGATGAGCGGTGTCGCGTCGTGGACGGTGGGATCGTGGCGGACACGAAGCTGGCGCTGCGCGAGGCGATTTCCGAGAGTCTCGACTCGGACGTCCTGATCCTGTCGGGCGGTGTCTCGCGGGGTGCGTTCGATCTTGTCCACGAGGCGCTCACGGACGTGGGTGTCGACGTGCTGTTTCACAAGGTGGCGATGAAGCCTGGCAAGCCCCTGCTCTTTGGGCGGCGCGGGCGGACGCTGGTCTTCGGCCTGCCGGGCAACCCCGTGAGCGCCTGGGTGACCGCGATCCTCTGCGTGGCCCCGGCGCTGCGCGTCCTCGGTCAGCGGCCCGCGGCCCACAACTGGCAACTCGCCCTGCCGCTCCTGGCGCCCCTCCCCGCGACGGGCGACCGCACGACCTTCCACGCGGCAAAGCTCGGGTCGCATGACGGCCGGGAGGACGTGGCGGGTGAGCTCGGCGTGACCCCGCTCGACTGGCGCGGCAGCTCGGACCACCTGACCTATGCGCGCGGTCACGCCCTCATCCGAGCAGAGGCTGGCGCTCCGGCCCGCGCCCGTGGCGAGCTGGTGACTGTGGTGCTTCCGCGCCCATCCCACGGCTGAAAGGACGAACGTCACGCCGCGGAGCGCGAACTCCGGCCCCTCGCCGGGCTCAACAGCGCGGTGCGCCTCCACCCTTGACGCGTCGCTCCCGCGGAGTCACCCTGCGCCCATGCCGGAACCCGAGGCCCTCGTCACCCTGCGCGACAACTTCGCCTTCCTGGACTCCTGGGAGGACCGCTACCGGTTCCTCGTGGACCTCGGGCGTGAACTTCCTCCCATGGAGGACGCCCTGAAGACCGCGGCGACGCGGGTCGACGGGTGCCTGTCGCAGGTCTGGATGCTCGGGCGTCGCGACCCCTCGGGGGCGCTGAGCTACCTCGCCGACTCGGACGCGGCCATCGTGCGCGGTCTCATTGCGGTCCTGCTGACGGCCTGCAACGGGCGTCAGCCCGCCGACATCCTCGAGGCCGACGTCGCGGGGCTCTTCGACGAGCTCGGCCTCGCGCAGCACATCTCGATGAACCGACGGAACGGCTTCTTCGCCATGGTTCAGCGCATACGCAGCGAGGCTGCACGCCTCACGGCGGTCTGAGCGTGATCCCTCGGCCACCATCCTCCGACCTGCCAGACCTGTTGAAGTCGGCCGGGCTTCGCGTCACCGCTTCGCGCGTCGCGGTCCTCGAGCTCGTCGCGCGCGCCTCCGAGCCGCTGTCTCACCCCGACGTCGTCGACGCCATCGGCGGCGGCTTGTGGAACCGCTCGACCTTGTACCGGAACCTCATCGATCTGGCCGAGGCCGGGCTGCTCCGGAGCACGCTCATCAACGGCGTGACGCGCTTCGAGCCAGTCGATCGGGCCAATGCCTGCGCCGACCACGCCCACTTCGTCTGCACCGCGTGCGGCGAGGTCACCCACCTCGCGGGCGTCGTCATCCGTGTGGAGGGTGATGGCGGGCCAGTCCCGCGCGCCCTCGTCACAGGGCCCCTCGAGGTGCAGCTGCGCGGGCGCTGCGACCTGTGTGCGGGGGCCTGAAAGGCGTCCGAGTCAGGCCTCCGGGTCCGGCATCCCGACCCCGGGTGTCTGCCGCGCCACCGCCTGCGCCCACGCCTCCCGGAGGCGCTCGTAGGCTGGCAGGTAGTCGTCGCGCCGCGCGAGGCGCTCGGGCTCGGCTGGCAGCGCGAATGGCTTCGGCGTGACGGCGAGCAACGCGGCCTCGTCGACGGCGTCAATGAGCTCTGGCGGCATGTGAAGTACTGCAAATCTCTTGTAGGTGCCGGAGGTCACGAAGAGGTCGAAGACCACGGGGTCAAGGTGATTGTCCCGCTTCATCGCGACCATGATCGCCATCGCCTCCGAAAGCGTCTTCGGCTTCTTGTAAGGCCGGTCAAGCGCCGTCAGCGCCTCGAACACGTCCGCGATCACCATCATGCGAGCGGGCCACGACATGTCCCCCGCAAAGAGCCCCTTCGGGTAGCCGCGGCCGTCCATGCGCTCGTGATGGCCCCCGGCGATCTCCGGGACCTGTCGCAGGCCGGGGGGAAACGGCAGCGACCGCAGCATCTCGATGGTCTGGACCATGTGGCCGTTGATGATGACGCGCTCATCCTCGGTCAGGGTCCCGCGGACGATGGACAGGTGGCGAACCTCGTCATCGCTCAGCAGCGGCTGTCGTACCCCGCCTATCGTCACCTCGCGGCGCGCGAGCGCCCGGATTCGCGCGAGGTCCTCGTCGGCCATCGACTCGCCGCCGATGTTGGCCCGGGTCAGGAAGGCAAGCTCCGCCTCGAGCGCGGACTCCGTCTCGAGCCGCTGCTGCTCGGCCACGGCCCGCGCCGCAGGGTTCGCGAGGACGGTGCGGAGGCAGGTCACCTCTGCCTCAAGCCTCAGGATTTCGAACCGGGCGCGCACCTCCGCGATGCGGTCGTGGATCGCCTCGAGCTTGGTCGCCTTGTCGAGGACATGGACCGGGGTGACGACCTTGCCGCAGTCGTGGAGCCACGCGGCCACCCGCAGCTCGTACCACTCCGTCTCGCTCAGCCGGAAGCCCGCGAACGGGCCGGCGGTCGCGTCACAGGCCGCCTGAGCCAACATCAGCGCGAGGACGGGCACGCGCGAGCAGTGGCCCCCGGTATACGGGCTCTTCGCGTCGATGGCGCCCGCGATAAGGCGCATGAAGCTCTCGAACAGCTCGCGCTGTCCCTCGAAGAGCTGCCGGTTCTCGAGCGCCACGGAGGCCTGCGCCGCGAGCGCCTCGACGATGGCCTGCCGCTCGGGGTCGAACGCCTCCACCGCGCCGCGCTCGTCGCGCGCGTTGATGAGTTGCAGCACGCCGAGGAGCCCGCAGGTCCGGCCTCGGAGTGGAATGGCGAGGAACGAGCAGCTGCGGTAGCCGTGACGGGCGTCGAACTCACGCGTCCCGCTGAAGTCGAATCCGGGGGCATCGTAGGCGTCCGGGATGTTCACGGCCCGGTCTTCATGGGCGCAGAAGGCAGCGATGTTGGCGTGGTTGGCCGAGCCGTCCTCGCGATACAGCGGGATCGGGGGCAACGCAACAGGCAACCCGGTCGTGCCGCCGCGCGCGACCCCAAGAGAATCATTCCGAAACATGGCGAACGCAAGGGCGCGGGGGGCGTGGTCGGGCGGGGCCTCGCCCGTCGCGAGGTAGATCGTGCCGCCATCGGCGCGCGTCAGCTCCTGCGCCTCGATCAGGATGGTCTCGACCAGTCGGTCGCGGTCTGGCTCGGAGCCGAGGGCCAGGCCGACGCGATAGAGGCGCTCGAGGTGTCCGGCCCGCAGGCTGGCGGTCGTGGACGGAGGGACTTCCAAGCGGGACCTCAGTGGGCAGAGCACGGGGCGGGGCGCGGCGGCCGTGACGCGGCCGTCGAAACCTGTGGGCCCATCGTGCCACGCGCGCGCCGTGGGCGAAAGCGCCCTCGCGAACCGATCCGAACCGATCATGGATTGCCGAAGTCGCAGTAAGCCGGGTCGGCGAACGTCACGGCGGAGCGCGTCCGGCGCTGCCGATGGACGCAGCAGACACAGCCGAGCTCGTCTGCGAGCGGCACGCGGGTTGGCGTCCGGCAGTCCCGGCAGCGTAGACCGGGGATGACCGCGACGTGGCCGTAGCCCGGGTGCAAGCAGGCCGGGCAGAGCTCCCTCGCACGTCTCACGAGGTCCTGCGTGGCCGAGCGGATGAACCCCATTCTGGCGGGATTTCTGTGAGCCCGAAGATCCTGTTCGACAAAGACGCGCCCGGTGGCGAAGACGCTCAGCAAAACCGCAAACGCGTCGCCGAGCGCATCGAAGGTCATGAGATCCTTGTGGATGCGAGGATCATCATCCCGATCGGGTCGCAGGACGAGGCCGTGCGCCGGGAAGCCGGCCCGCAAGGCGAACGCCTCGAGCCCAGAGGCGTCCGACACCGTCGCGTGCAGCGCCGGAGCGGACGCCTCGGCTCGCCCGACAATCTCGATGCCGAGGGCCCGATCGACCAGCACAACCAGCTCGAAGTCCAGCAGGCCAAACCCAAAAGGGCCAGGCAGGAACGCTCCCTCGCTGCCGAGCCCGAGACCCACCCCGCCCAACTCGCACGCCAGCTCGGCCTTGCGGCGGGCGGCCGCGATCTGGCTCCCAGGGCGAGGGACGTCTCGGGTGAAGGTCCCGAGGGTGTCGGTGTCGAAGCTGCGCACGACCTCGAGCGACGCACCCGCGAAGGCCTTGTTGATGACCGGGGCGATGGATGATTCTTTCGCATGTTGCGTCAGCAATGCAAACCGCGCACCCACGTACGGATGGGCACCTGTGTCTCGGACGCTGGGCGGCATCAAGGGCTTCAATCCTCCCCTTGGGCCCGTGTATAGGCGAGCGCGCCGTCGTGGGTCTCGAGCTTCTCGACATGCATCCAGCGGCAGACGGTGGCCACCCGGGCGAGAAGGTCGAAGAGGACCTCGTCCGTCAACGACGCGGCCCCCTCGCGTCGCACGAAGCGGCACCGCCACTGGTCGACGCACTCGGTCATTCCCCCTGTCGGCGGGTAGACCCGCGTCCCGCGATTCGAGACCATCTTCAGCCGCCAGTTGCTCCCCTCACTCACCCGTTCGAGGGACGTCCCGAGCTCCTCGGGGGTTACCGCCGACTCGACGAACACGTCTGCGCCCACCCAGACCCGCTCGGCGGGGCGACCCCAGTCGCGGCGGGGGTCGATCGGTTGCACGACCAGCGGCCGGTGCGCCCGCGTCGCGCCTTGGCCGGCCTGACGCCCGAGATTCGCGATGACCGCGTCCGCGAAGGCGGAGGTTCCCATCGGGCTCGCCCCCGACACGTCCGCGGTGTGGGCGCCCGAGGCCAGCGTCACTGCGAGGGCGTCCTCGATGCGGCGAGCGGCCTCGAACTCCTCCAGGTGGCGCAGGAGCATCGCGGCCGACAGGAGGACGGCCGTCGGGTTCGCTCGGTTGGTTCCGGCGATCGTCGGGGCGCTGCCGTGGACCGCCTCGAAGATGGCGACCGCGTCGCCGAGGTTGGCGCCAGGCGCGAAGCCGAGCCCGCCGATGAGGCCGGAGGTCAGGTCCGACAGGATGTCCCCGTTCATGTTCGAGGTCACGATCACCTCGAAATTCTCAGGCGATTTCACAAGCAGATGCGCGCAGTTGTCGATGAGGAGGTGGTGCGCCCCGATGCCCGGATATTCCAGCGCGATGTCCTCGAAGGCCCGCTTCATCAGGCCCTCGGTCAGCTTCATGATGTTGGCCTTG